>NZ_CABDWS010000044.1 GCF_901447495.1 Haloimpatiens lingqiaonensis | reverse complement strand
TATACATATAGATCACTCTTTCTTAAAATTTTTAAATCATTATTAGTTTAACCCAAAATTATGATTATATAACTGATTTTATATAAATATATTTTGGAGTTAAAATATATTTGTAAAATAAATTTTAATATTCTTAATATTGTGTGAAAAGTCTTTAAAAGTACTTAACTTTGCTATATAATGGAATCACAAGGAATTTTAAGGGGAGAGAGGTGTAGGCAATGCTTTGTCCTTTTTTAACAACTGATAAGGAAAAAGTTGAATGTTTTAGTGAGTGTGCTTTTTTTGAATACGAGTTGAAGGGTAGTAAATGTCCATTTAAAAATAGTATTAAATCGGAAAAATATAAAAAATTTTGTGATAAGGACTTTGAAGAGGATGAATTTCAAGAACAGGAAAAATATATTAAAGAAATTTACTCTTAAGGCAGCTAATGTTTTTATTTATAAATATTGAAAAAGCTCCATATGTGTTTAAAATGGGAGCTTTTTTCAATAAATTTATATTTAATTTATCCGATGACTACCTGACGTAACACTCCACTTCTAACAAAGTGGGAGATAACGGCAGCTACGTCCCTAGATAACGATCTCTAACCTTCAGTTGGAGTAGAAACTCCATCTGAAGGTTAGAGATCTGTTTATGTTATTCTTCAAAGGAATCATTATATTTATTTAAAAGATTGTGTTTTAAATCCCAAAGTTTTCTGGAAAGGTCCACATAATAGTGATGTGGATTTTCTAATCTTAAAACTTCTGGCCATAAAGTTTCCAGCTGTTCTTCAGCAAATTTTTTAATTGACATTACATTAGGACTAGTGTAAACAGGTTTACCTTTATGAAATATCTTAACTAATAGTTCCTTGGCATAAAAGTTTTTAATTTTACGTTTTTTCCAAGTATAAACGGGATGGAAGATTTCCAAAGGTGAATCTTCATCTAGTACTTCATCATTTAAAGTTATCAAATCTGCAATTGCTTTGTCGGATTTTTTATCAAATATTCTATATATTTTTTTAAATCCAGGATTGGTAATTTTCTCAGCATTTTCACTTATTTTTATTTTAGGGGTTATTTCGCCATTATCTTCTTCCACGGCTACAAGTTTATAAACCCCGCCAAATACTGGTTCTGATTTGGCAGTTATAAGTCTTTCACCTACACCGAAGCTGTCAATTTGAGCCCCTTGTCTTAAAACATCTTTTATTATGTATTCATCTAATGAATTAGAAGCAACTATTTTAACGTCAGCATAGCCAGCTTCATCTAATATTCTTCTAACTTCTTTTGATAGATAAGTGATATCGCCACTGTCTATTCTAACCCCTTTAGGTCTATAACCCATAGGTATTAATACTTCATCAAAAACTTTTATTGCATTAGGAAGTCCAGATTTAAGTACATTATAAGTATCAATTAAAAGCACGCAGTTATCAGGAAAAGTTTTTGCCCAAGCTTCAAAAGATTTATATTCATTTTCAAAAAGTTGAATCCAGCTATGAGCCATGGTTCCTACAGCTGGTATGCCAAACATTTCTTCAGCTATAGTACAAGCAGTTGCACTACATCCACCTATTACCGCTGCTCTAGCACCGTAAATAGCTCCATCATAGCCTTGAGCTCTTCTAGAACCAAACTCCATTACAGGTCTATTTTCAGCACTTCTACAGATTCTATTGGATTTAGTAGCTATAAGTGTTTGATGATTAACAGTAAGTAAAATCATAGTTTCCACGAACTGAGCTTGTATAATAGGACCTTTAACTATAACTAGAGGTTCTCCAGGGAATACGGGATTTCCTTCAGGAATAGCCCAAACATCACAGGAAAATTCAAAATTTCTTAAATACTCTATAAAATCCTCAGAGAAGCAGTTTTTACTTTCTAAATATTTAATATCTTCATCTGTGAATTTTATACAAGATAAATAATCAATTAGTTGTTGTACTCCAGCCATTATACAATAGCCGCCTTTGTCGGGCACTCTTCTAAAAAACATATCAAAATATGCTATCTTATTACCTACATCATTATTTAAATAGCCATTAGCCATGGTTAATTCATAGAAATCTACAAGCATAGTAAGATTTCTTTCATTTTTAATATCAAATTTAGTTTCTTTTATCATAATATTCCCCTTCTTTTAAATAGTTAAGTATATTTAAATATATAACTGGACATATAGATTAAAAGTATACTATAGTTATTTTGTCATAGAATGACATATTTATTTTAATACTAATATAAATTTATTACAACTCTTTATTCAAATTTCCGGCAATTGTGAATTTTAAATCAAAAAGGAGTTGAATGCATATGAAAATAGAGTTAGACAAATATCAAAAAGATGCTGTATATTCCGAAGAGAATAATATTCTTGTGGTAGCAGCACCTGGCAGTGGGAAAACTACAGTTATACTTAATAGAGTATTATATTTAGTATGTAATAAAAAAGTTAATCCTAATAATATTATAGTGATAACATTTACTAAAGCAGCTGCTAATAGTATGAAGGAGAGATATTTGGCATTACTAAAAAGTATGAATGAAAATAATAAAAAACCGCCATTTTTTGGAACACTTCATGCTCTTTTTTATAAAATACTTAAAAATTATTATAGGAAAATAAATATAATTGAGGAAAGAGTATCTTATAGAATAATAGAAAACACATTGAAGAATTATTTGGATTGGGTTTCTGAAGAAAAGGTAAAAGAAGTTGTAAATCTTATATCTAAGTTTAAAACAAGTGGTGAATGTTTAGAGGAATACAATTTTAATATAGACAAAAAAATTTTCATGAACTGCTATGATGTTTATGAAGGATATAAAAAGGAAAGACAATTAATGGATTTTGATGATTTGGAAATAAAGTGTAAAGAGTTGCTAATTACTAATACAAGAATATTAGAGGGATATAGACGTTTATTTAAACATTTATTGGTAGATGAATTTCAAGATTGTGACAGTATTCAAATGGACATACTTAAATTATTATCCAGGGGAAATCATATATTTGCTGTGGGGGACGAGGATCAGTGTATTTATGGATTTAGAGGAGCAAAACCTGAATATATGGTTAATTTCTCAAAACACTTTTTTAAGGGAAATAAAAAATATTTAAGGACTAATTATAGAAGTCCTTTAAATGTGGTAGATATATCTAATAGGGTTATTGCTAATAATAAGATGAGAAATAATAAAGAGGTAACGGGTACAAAAGGCAAAGAAAATAATATAAATTTAATAAACACCTTTGATGAAAATACACAAGCAGTGGAAATAAATAATATTATACAAAAGCTTGTAAACATAAATAAATATGAATATGAGGATATAGCGATACTGTATAGAACTAATATGGAAAGTAGAAGTTTAATTGATGAGTTTATAAGAAAAGGTGTACCTTTCAAGCTTTTAGATAAAAGTTATAATTTTTTTGAGCACTTTATATGTAAAGATATAATATCTTACTTAAAACTAAGCATTGACAATAAGGACAAGGAGAGCTTTTTAAGAATTATAAATAAACCTTTTAGGTATATAAGTAAGGTGAATATAAATAAATTAAATGATCATAAAGAAAAGGTAGATCTATTTGAATATTTAAAGTTTATGGATGAAATACCTATATTTCAAATGAAAGTAATAGACACACTGAAAAAGGATGTAAATTATTTAAATTGTGTTTCACTGGAAAGTGCCATTAATCATATAATGTTAATTATAGGTTACAATGAATATTTAAAAGAGTATAGTAAAAAATTTAAAATACCTATAGAAGAACTGGAAGAAATAGTGGAAGAATTTAAATTATCCTGTAAAGAATATAAAAATATTAATGAATTTTTATGTCATGTGGAAAGTGTAAAAGAAAATATTAAAATTTCTAAAGAAAAAGAAAAAAAAGGTGTGATACTCAGTACTATACACGGTGTTAAAGGAATGGAGTTTAAAAACATTTTTTTAATTAACTGCAATGAGGGGGTAATGCCTCATGAGAATAGTATGGAAAATGATTTCAATTTAGAGGAGGAAAGAAGACTTTTTTATGTAGCTATTACTAGAACAATAGATAATATATGGCTTTGCATTACAGAAACTATAAAAGGTACTAGAAAAGGTGTGTCTAGGTTTATAGAAGAATGTGGATTGCATAATAAAAATAATGGACCTTGCATTAAAAAAGGCCATGAAGTAGTGCATAAAGTTTTTGGAAAGGGAAAAATTATAGAAGTGGGGGATAATTACATAGCTATAATGTTTAATGATGAAATTAAAAGAAAGTTTGATACTATATTAACCTTAAATTCTGGATTATTAAAGTTTAAATAAAACTATTAGAGTATATTATATTAAAATTAATATATTTAATATTGATTTTTTAAAGAATTATGATATACTAAATTGTGTAATAATGTGGACGTGTATAATGTATAAGGAGGTTTGTTTTGTATGGTAGAGTTCAAAAAAATGTGGCAAGATGTTTCCACTATGGTAGCAGAGCATAAAATTCATAGTACTAATTTAGATATAATAGAGACTTACGATGATGGATTTATAATACAATATGGTGCACAAAGATTTTTTGTAAACAAAAATAATTTCATTGATTTCTGGTGTAAAATGCTTTACTATAAAGAAGTTTCTAGAGAAGAGCTTATTAAAGAAGATGATGAAGCTCAAAAATGTGTATATGAGATAGTACAATCACTTCCTTATGTAAATGAAGAAAGTAATACCTTAAGGTTAATGAAATAGCATTATTGAATGTTGAAAATTATTATTATATAATGTTTTTATAAGATAAGATATAAAAGCTCATATTCTTAGAATATGAGCTTTAAAACTATTTAAAAAGAAGATAAATTATGGCTAAGTATGATATCAATAAGGGTATATTAGAGATTATACACAAGTGAGATATAATTACAGTAGTATGGGAATAATAATATACAGAATGGAGAATGAGTATGGATTTTTTTAAAAAAGCCTTAGAGATAAAAGATGAAGTTATAGAATATAGAAGAGATTTTCATAAGCATCCTGAATTGGATTATGAATTGCCTAGAACTTCTAGTATAATTAAAGAGTTTTTAGAAAAGGAAAATATAGAATATAAAGAGACAGCTAAAAGTGGCATATGTGCTTTAATAAAAGGGAATGGAAATAAAACCATAGCAATAAGAGCAGATATGGATGCACTGCCAATTCAAGATAAAAAGAGTTGTCCATATTCATCTTTAGAAAATGGAAAGATGCATGCTTGTGGTCATGATGCACATATGGCTATTTTAATTGGAACAGCCAAAATACTTAATTCTATTAAAGATAGGTTAGAGGGCAATGTAAAATTATTATTTGAACCTGCAGAGGAAACTACTGGAGGAGCCAAGTTAATGGTAAAAGAGGGAGTTCTAGATGATCCTAACGTAGATGCAGTTATAGGACTTCATGTAGAAGAATGGCTTAATGTTGGTGAAATAGGATTAAAAAAGGGAGTTGTAAATGCTGCATCTAATCCATTTACGGTAAAGATAATAGGAAAAGGTGGTCATGGGGCAAGTCCTAATGATACTGTGGATCCAATTGTAATAAGTGCCAATGTAATAAATGCTCTTCAAACCATAATTAGTAGAGAAATTTCCCCTACGGATCCAGGAGTTATAACTATTGGAAGTATACACGGGGGAACGGCTCAAAATATTATACCAGAGGAAGTTGAAATAAAAGGTATAATGCGTACCATGAAAAAAGAACAAAGAGAGTATGTAAATAGAAGATTTGTGGAGATTGTAGAAGGAATAGTCACTTCAATGAGGGGAAAATGTGAAATAAATATTGAAGAAAGTTATCCTAATCTTTATAATGATGATATGCTTTTAGAAAAATTTAAAAAGGTATCTACAAAAATATTTGAAGAAGGTAAGGTTAAAATATTGGAGGAACCTAGGATGGGAGTGGAGAGTTTTGCATACTTTTCTATGGAAAGACCATCAGTATTTTATTATTTAGGTTGTAGAAATGAAGAGATGGGAATAATAAGTCCTGCACATAGCAGCCATTTTGATATAGACGAAGATTGTATACCTTATGGAATAGCTATGCATTGTGCATTTGTAGAGGAGTTTTTAAATAAGCAAAATTCAGTAACAAATGAGAAATAGGAGTGATACGGTATGAGAATAGAAATTGGACCAAATGAAGCTGGACAGAGAATGGACAAATTTTTAAGAAAGCTGCTTAAGGATGTACCTTTAAGCAGAATATTTAAATCTATAAGAACAGGTGGAGTACGGGTAAATGGAAAAAAAGTGAAGCAAAATTATTCTCTAAATGAAGGGGATATTTTGATTTTTGAAGATATTCAAACTAATTCTTCTAAAAAAGAAGTAAAGAAATTAGATACTGGATTTTTAAAAATAACTTATGAAGATGAAAATATTTTAATTGTAGAAAAGTGGCCAGGAGTTTTGGTTCATTCAGATAAAAAGGATGGAGAGGCAACGTTAACAGACTATGTATTGTCCTATCTTTTTGAAAAGGGAGATTATACACCAGAAAAAGAAATAACTTTTACTCCAGCACCTTGCAATAGACTAGACAGAAATACATCTGGTGTAGTTATATATGGTAAAAATTTTGAGAGTTTAAAACTTTTAAATGAACTTATAAGAGAAAGAAAGGTTAAAAAATATTACACAGCTTTAGTAATAGGTAGAATTAACGAAGGAATTTATGAAGCTTATATAGCTAAAAATGAGGATAGTAATATATCTAAAATTTATAGGGAACCTAAAGAAAATACTAAAAAGATAGCTATGGAGGTTAAAGTAATTCAAACTATTGGAGCATATACATTAGTGGATATAGATTTAATAACAGGAAGAAGTCATCAGCTGAGAGCTCATTTGAGTTTTCTAGGTAATCCGATAGTAGGTGATCCAAAATATGGTGATAAAAAGTTAAATAACTTTTTTGAAAATAAGTATGGATTGAACTATCAATTTCTATATGCATATAAACTAATATTCAAAGATTGTGACGGAAAGTTAGCTTACATGAAAAATAAAACTATAGCAGAAAGTTTACCACCTATTTTAAAAAGAATTAAAAAAGACGTATTTAAATTTTAAGAAGGTGCTTTTATGAAAAAACAATCTACAACTAAAAGTTTTGCGGTGCTGTCCGCAGCACAAATTATATCTAAAGTATTATCTGTAGTTTATTTACCTTTTTTAATAAATATATTAGGTGACAAAGGATATGGTATGTATGCGGCGGCCTATATAGTTTATGCATTTATATATGTAGTAACTAACTCTGGAATACCGGTGGCTATTTCAAAAATAATGTCTGAGTTATTTGCCTTGGAAAATTTTAAGGATGCTATTAAAAGCTTTAAGATTGCAAGAACAATGCTTATATCTTTAGGTATAATTATGTCGGTTTTGATGTTTTTCCTAGCAGCGCCGCTGGCCACAGTTACAAAGTCTAAGTCATCGGCTTTAGCCATTAAAGCTTTGGCACCTACAGTGTTTTTTACTTCTATACTTACAGCCTATAGGGGATATTTTCAAGGAAGAAGTAATATGACTCCAACGGCAATATCACAGGTTATTGAGCAAATAATAAACACAGTTTTTAGCCTTGTTTTTGCCGCTATTTTGATGAAAAAAGGGCCTGAAATGGGAGCTGCAGGAGGAACTATAGGTACTTCCTTAGGCGCTTTTGTAGCCTCCGTATATTTAGTTATGGTTTACAATAGAAATAATCATATAAGAGTTCCAAAGGGATATAATGGTAAGGAAATAAAAAGGTATAGTAATAAAAGGTTAATAAACAAAATATTAAATTATTCAATACCTATGACTGTTTGCATAGGACTACAAAATGCAGGAGCATTGGTAGATCTTTGGAATGTAAAATCCAGATTGATTTCAGCGGGATTTTTAAGTGTAACAGAGGAGTTGTTTGGATGGCTGAGTAAGTATAATAGTTTAATAAATGTACCCATAGCCATAATATCCTGTTTGGCTGCAGCCCTTTTACCTGCTATATCTGGTGCAGCTGCTTTAAATGACAAAAAAGAAGTAGGGAAAAATATAAACTATGCCTTTAGATTATGTTTTTTAATATCAATACCAGCTGCTTTTGGACTTGCTGTTTTAAGTAAACCTATATATGAGCTTCTTCATGTTAGAGGTGGATATATGCTAATGCTTTTAGGATCTTCAGTTGTAGTACTTATGTCTGTAGTACAAATTCAAACAACTATTTTACAAGGTATAGGAAAATTATATGTAGTTACTTTATATGCTATTTTAGGATTATTAGGTAAGATAATTACAAACTACATATTTGTAGGTATACCTAAAATAAATATATTAGGTGCAGTAGCAGGAAATATAGTATGTTTTCTAATACCGTTATTTTTAAATTATATTACTATAAATAAGGTTTTAAAAGTGAAAATTAGTTTATATAAAAATATGAAAAAGCCATTAATTTCTTCTGTAATTATGAGTATAGCAGTATTAGTTGTATATTTAACTGTTAATGGAGTTATATCATTAGTATTTAAAGGATATTTAGGCAATGCAATAGCTACATTAGTCTCTATTGGAGTGGGAGCTTTAGTATATTTATATAGTTTAATAGTGTTTAGAGGAATAACAAAAGCTGATTTAGACACTATTCCAAGAAAATTAATAAGATTACTACCAAGGAAAATGATCAATCTTATAAAATAGTAAAAAGTCCTTCAAATTTAAATATTAGAAGGACTTTTTATTATTTAAAGGTTTAGGAATGCTGATGGTTTAAAATATTATATAAAATAGAAGAAGAGAAAATGAATACTGAAAATCCTAATAGTATTAAGAATATATTTTTTATAATTAAATTATTGGTAGTAACTAAATTATTTAATATAGTTAGGATTAAGAATACTATTATACCTAAAAATAAATGAGTTAGTATATTAATAAAAGGGAAGTTTATAAAGTATTCTTTTTTGATTTCATATAGGTTAGCTACTAATGTAAATAATGAGGTTACTATTAAACTAATTCCATAACCGTAAATGTTTATATTTGGAATAGATACCAATATATATATTAAAATTAATTCTATTAAGGCAGATAAAACAGAATTTCTTAAAACTATTTTTTGCTTACCCAGACCATTTAGTATGCCAAAGGTGGTGCTAGATACATATATAACAGGAGCTGATAAGGCTGCAAATTTAATAAAAGGAGCTAAATCGTTTCTTTTGAAAAATAACTGTCCTAAGTTATTTGGAATACTTAGGCATATAAAAAGTGTAGCCATACCTAAAACAAAGGATATATTTATAACTTCTGAAAACCGTTTTTGAAGAGATGAAAAATTTCCTTTACTTAAATTTTGTGATATATCTGGAACTAGAATAGTTGCAAGAGAATTAACCGCTATAAATGGGAAAAATATTATAGTAAAGGCCATGCCGGAAAATTTGCCTATTAAAGCTAATGCTTCTTCATGTAACAATCCACTACATATAAGACGCTTAGGTAGCATTAAGGTAGATACAGTATATAACCCTGTGGTTAACATACCGTTTATGCAAAGTGGTAAAGATATTACTAATATACCCCAAATAAGTTCTATAGAACTTTTAGTGTTTTTATAATATATAGGATAATTACTTTTATTTTTTTTGTAAAATATAAATAAAAATATAAAACTAAAAAATTCTCCTATAGTTAAAGCCATATATGTTATGGTGACAGTTTTGGTTACATCAGTAAGGTTAAAATAGCATATTAGTGATATTATAACAATCATCCTAACTGCTTTTTCTAAAATATCTATAAGTGATGGAGTGAAAACTTTAGATACACCATAAAAGTACCCCTTTAAAATTGCGGATAAAGCCACAAATATAATAGCTGGACATATAACCCAAAGGGAATATAGTGCTCTAGTATCTTTTATTATATTATTGCTTATTAATGGTGAAAATAAAAATAAAATTAATGCTATAATTAAAGCCCAAAAAAAGTCGAAGAATAATGAAGCCTTTACAGATTTATGTAGATTTCCAAATTCTTTTTTTCCATTAAAGTAGGCGCATTGTTTTGACATAGCAGTAATCATTCCACCGCAAACCACTACCGCAAAAAAGTCATATACAGGCATTATTAGGGAATAAAGCCCAAGACCCATGGCTCCTAAAGTTTGTGATAAAATTATAGAAAACATAAATTTAAGTATTCCAGTTATAAAGTTAGAACAGGTAAGTATAATTGAATTTTTAAAAAAGCTATCTTTATTCATAAAAAAATCCTCACATATATTAATGTCATTAATATTTATGTGAGGAAATAAAATTATATTCTTTATTTTAACGTCCGCTAGCTTTTAATATATTATTTTGATGAGTTCCATCCATGGAATTACTTACATGGCTTGTACTATTATAAAAGTACATATCAAAATGTCCAGATATTCCATTAGTATATATATTAGTTGTGGAGTGAGGCATTCCAGTCATACTAACGGCTAATTGATAGTATGTATTACCCTGCTTAAAGTATAAAATCATAGGTCTCTTTTTACTCCAAGACCAAGAACCAAATATCTTTTTTATTTTGTCAGTGTCACTTTGGGTTAATGGAATTATGTCTGCATGGTTGGAGCCACCATAATATTTTATATTAAAGGATATACCTGTATCAATATCCTTTAAAGTTCCTATAGTATCTACAGTGAATAATCTTCTAGCATTTTCCCAAGTATAAATATCACCGTAGGAATTACTTTTTTTAGCAGCGTAAATGCTTATGCCTACAGGTTTTACTACTGTAGTTGAATTCACAGGAATAGTTAAAATCTGACCAGGCATTATGGTATAACTTGATAATAAATTACTTTTATAGATACAATTCATAGTGGTATTAAATTTTTCAGCAATGCTCCATAAATTATCCCCATATTTAACTATGTAATTTGTAGTTTGAATATTAGGAGTTGCAGATGTTAAATTGTTTATAATAAGTTTTTGACCAACATAAATATAGTTTGGATTAGATAAATTATTTAAACTTATTATTGAAGAAACCGTAGTATTAAATTGGTTAGATATTTTCCAAAGGGTGTCTCCACTTTTCACGCTATAATTTATACTTTGAGCTTGTACACCTATAGAAGAACTTAATAGAATTCCACTTAATAATATAGAAAGTTTTCTAATTTTCATTGTATCCCTCCTAGAAATGGTATACAAAAATTATAATATAAATTAGAAGTATTTTTACTAGTAGATAAAAGGGCAAAATGGTATATAAAAGAAAAACAGAAAGAGGTATAATATTAATATACAAAGGAGATGTGATTTGAATGTTAAAATGTACAGTATGCGGAATGATTATAAATGAGAAAAATTATAATTTAAATAATAGGGGTATACCAGAGGAAAATAGTTTAGAAAACATAAAGTATTGTCCATTTTGTGGAGTACCTATTGAATATATTGGATCTATGGAAGATGCAGTTATTGAAGTGGATGGCCATAATTTAAATGATGATACTAAAAAAATATTAGATCATGCTATGAAATTAGAGATATTTAATAGTGAATTTTATGATGCGGCTGCACTTTTAGTAGATAATATGGAAATTAAAAAAATGTTTCTTCATTTAGCAAAAATAGAAATGGTGCATGCAAGAATACATCAAAAAATGGGAGGATTTAATCAGCTGCCTAAGCTTACTAAATTAGATTATAAAAAATATAAAGGTGAAGGTGGAGATAAAGACTTATTAAGATTGGCTAGAAAGAGGGAAATACATGCAGTAGAATACTATGATAAATATAGTAAAAGTGTAGAGGATGAAAACATAGTGAAAATATTTAAAGCTTTGTCAGAGGTAGAAAATGATCATGTAGAAATGGAAGAAGAAGCTCTTTAGTATATATTTAAAATGGTATATTCATATTAACTCTCCAAATAAAATATATATAATTTAGAACAATTATTTTGGAGAGGAATATGAAAAAATTTTTAAAGTGGGTTATGGTAATAATAATATTAGTAGTTTTTAGTTTTAATATAAGTAAATATGTTAATAATAATAGAATAGATATTAAATTTTCAGACCAAAATCTAAATTATAGCTTGTTTTTTAAGGGATTAGATGGAGCTAGAGATTTTTGTGTATCAAAGGAAGAATACTATATAGCTTACAAAGATAAAATTCAAGTTATTAAAAAAAATGGAGATAGTTATTATTTATTTAAAAATAAAAATTTGAATATAACTAGTTTAGAGTTATATGAGGATAAATTATACTATTCTTCTGGAAAAACAGTATGTGAGTATAGTATTAAAAATAATATCAGTAAAGTTTTAATAGATAATTTACCTAACTTTGGAGACTATTCTAATAGTAAAATAAAAATATCTGGGAATTATTTGTATGTATCTATAGGGTCTGCGACTAATTCTGGAGTAGTAGGTGAGGATAATACCTGGTTAAAAGAGCACCCTTATAACTGTGATATTCTACCTAAAACATCTATAGTTAAAGGAAAAAACTTTGGTAAGGAAAAGACAGGAGCTTTTGTGCCTTATGGAACTTCCAATATAAATGGTCAAATAATACCGGGTCATTTCCCAGGAAATGGAAGTATGGTTATATATAATTTAAAAACAGGAAATTTAGAAAACTTTGCTTGGGGTATAAGGAATATAAAGGGATTAGATTTTAACAGTGAGAATAAGTTAATAGCTATAATAGGAGGAATGGAAGAAAGAGGCCTTAGGCCAGTTAAAGGTGATGTAGATTATATATATATAATTAAAAAAGGAATGTGGTATGGTTGGCCTGATTATTCAGGTGGTGATCCAATAAATTCTCCTAGATTTAAGGGCAAAAATGGTGAAAAAATAGGGTTTTTACTAGATAAACATCCTTCTACCAATCCACCAGCACCTTTATATCAACACGAAACACTTAATACTTTAGGTGATATAGCTGTAGATAAAAAGGGTGTACTAGGATATAAAGATGCTATATATTTCTATGATACTAAGGAAATGAAAATTTGCAACCTGAATAAAAATTTAGTGTTAAAGGACATGATTTTTATAAATGGAAGTGAAAAGATTGCTTTAAAATTTAGTGAAGCTGGATTGAATATATTAGATAGGAAAAGAGGCGCTCTTTGGAATGTGAGCATAAACTTAGAAGAACCTAAAAATAATTATAGATTTCTTTATTTCTATTTAATAATAGTATCAATAGGTATTATAGGAGTAATAATTTACACTAAAGTGAAGAAAATAATGTGTAAGGATAAATAATATGTAGCGAAATGGGGGAAATTTTTTAATGAGCAGAAAGAAAATCGAAAGAACTTATGGAAGTACATTAAAAGGTATAATGTTTGCGGTAAACCCAATTAAAAAAAAGGTTTTAAAAACTCACTGTACAGTTCATAAATTTATAAACCTTAAAGCTATAAATATTTTAAAAATAAATGGATACCAAGAGGAATATGATTTTTTTAAGCAAAATGCAAGAACTATAAATGAAGGAGTAGTGTGGGCAGATCAAGATTTTAAGAGCTCTAATCATTTTTATCATGTAGTAAAAGGTAAGGGACTTTATGGATTTTCAGATGCACTTACTGAATGTAAAAAATACTATAGTAACTCTCTTAAGTATTTAAAAGAAAATAATATAAAAAAATCTTTATTTTATCTTGGGGCTGCCTGTCATTTAATTCAAGATGCCACAGTGCCTCAGCATGTAAATAATAAATTATTAAAAAGTCATAGAAAATTTGAAATATGGATAATAAGTAAGCTAATGAGTGATTATTCTTTTGAAGAAGAAAAAAGTCTCAAGAAATTTTCTTATATAGAGGAATATATAAAAAATAATGCAGTGTTTGCAGATAATACTTATAGGGAGTTTAAGAATATAGAGAATTTAGAAGAAAGATATGATAAGATTTCAAGAAAAATAATAAGTGAAGCGCAAAAAACTACTGCAGGATTTTTATTAGATTATTATGAAGAATATAAAGACACTTATTCCAAATGATGGAATAAGTGTCTTTTTTATATTATAATTAGTATTAAGATAGAACTTATAAGTTATATTATGGTGAATTAAATAAAACTTAGATTATAAAAATTCATAGATTATGGAGGGATAGTTTTGAAAGAAAAAATATTGGATTTACATAACATATATTTAGATGGTAATGTTTTAGACATTGGATACAAGGATTATGGAATAGTATATAATCTTTGCAAAAGGCAGGAGGAGAATCTTGATATAGATTATGTATTTGGTGAGGGGGAGGAAGCTTTAGATGAAGCCAAATATGATAAATGTGTATTGTTTTTTTCTTTGAAAAATATTTGGACAAACAGTGAAAAAGAAAAAGCTTTTCAGTTTGCATGGGAAGTGTTAAAAGATGAGGGAGAGATCTATATATGGGATATAGACAAGGGTATAAAAAAGACTTTTAATTATAAAATAAAAGTTATAATTTCAGAAAATAATATAAGAGTGATGAATTTAATAGATGTTAATCCCTTTAATGATAATTCAAAAGAGAATATAATAAAACTATTAACTTCAAAATTTGATATAATGGATTTTGACTATAATGATGAGGTGTTCTTTATAAGAGCTAGGAAGAAAGGATGTTAATATGAAAGTTTTATTGGTAGGTATTAATTCGAAATTTATTCACAGTAATTTAGCCATAAGGTATTTAAAATCATATACTAGAGATTTGAACTATGAATGTAGTACATTAGAATTTTCTATAAATGATTTAAAGGATAGGGTTATAAAGGAAATAATAAAAGAAAAACCTGATGTAATAGGATTTTCTTGTTATATATGGAATATCCAATTTGTAAAAGAAGTGGCTACAATAATAAAGCTTATAGATAGTGAAATAACTATTTTTGCAGGAGGCCCTGAGGTATCCTTTGAACCAATGAATTTTTTAATGCAAAATAATTTTGATTTTGTAATAGAAGGAGAAGGAGAAGAAACATATAGGGAAGTTATAAATACATTTATAAATAATAATAATTACAGAAAAGTTGTAAATGATGAAATTAAAAGTATAAAGGGTGTATATTCCAAAATAGATGGAGAAGTTTATTATGGTGGAATTAGAGACATAATAGATATAAATAAAATAGTTTTTCCATACAATGAAGAGGACGATTTTAAAAATAAAATAGTATATTATGAAGCTTCTAGAGGATGCCCTTTTAGGTGTAAATATTGCCTTTCTTCTGTAGATAGAAAGGTTAGATTTCTAGACATAGATAGAGTAAAAAAGGAGTTGAAATTTTTTCTAGATAAAAAAGTTAAACTTGTAAAATTTGTTGACAGAACATTTAATTGTAGCGATAATTTTGCCAGAGAAATATGGAAATTTATAATCGAGCAGAATGAGAGTATAGAAACTACTTTTCATTTTGAAATATCAGCAGATTTGCTAAAAGATGAACAAATAGAAATACTTAAAAGAGCTCCAAAGGGAAGAATTCAATTTGAGGTTGGTGTGCAAACAACTAATGATGAAATTTTAAAAAACATTAATAGAACTGTTAATTTTAAAGATATAGAACAAAAGGTTTTAGAAGTGGAAAAATTGAAAAATATAAAGCAACATTTAGATTTAATAGCTGGATTACCTGGTGAAGATTTTGAATCCTTTAAGAGATCCTTTGATGATGTATATAGAATCAAGCCTGAGGAAATACAATTGGGATTTTTAAAACTACTTAAGGGAACTCCTATGATTAGAGAAAAAGATAATTGGGGAATGGTATGTTCGCCTTATCCGCCTTATGAAATATTAAAAACTAAGGACATTAGTTATAGTGAAATATGCACATTAAAAGGAGTAGAAAAATTAGTAGATAAATACTACAACTCAAATAAATTTAATAATATATTAAAATATTTTGAAAGATATTACAGTAGTCCTTTTCAATTTTACAGAAGTCTTGCAAGTTTTTTTGAGCACAATGGATATTTTGATAGAAATATATCCTCAGTAGAATATTATGAGATATTTCTTTTATTTAATGAAAAGGAACTAAAAAAGAATAATTATGCATTGAACGAGATAATTAAATACGATTATTTGTTACATAATAAGAAGAAGTGGATGCCTCCATTTATAAATAGAGAATTTGATAAAAATATTAATAAGTTAATTCGAGATTCTATAAAATATAATGGCAATTATGAAAAAGAAGAGTTTCATGTGGAGAAATTTTTCATAGACATATGTAAGTTCTTGCAAAATTCCACTATAGAATTTAGGGAATGCTATATGATTTTTCAAGAAAATGGCTCATGTAAAACTGAGGAAATAAGCGAATCTATACAAAAAATGATTTATAATGAAAAAATTTAAAAAATTGTGTATAAATTAAGAAAAGTCGCTTAAAAAAGCAATAATCAAATTTAATTCCTTCAAATGGTGTTGAAATTAATTGTTAAAGTAAGTATAATAAAGTTGTAATGATTACTATATAAAGCATTATAAATGCATAGCATATTAAGCATTTATTATTACTTTAAATATTAATATATACAAATAAAGGTGGTGATACTTTGGCATTAGAAGCTATTTTAGAAGTTAAGAAGGCAGAAAGTGAAGCTGATGCACTTATAAAAAAAGCTGAAATTGAAAAAAAGGAAATTATTAAAAATGCTTCTTTAGAAGCAGAAAATCAATATAATCACATAATAAATAGTGCAAAGGCAAAGGGAAAGGAAATGTTCAATAAAGCAGTTGAGGAAGGAAATAGTGAGTCTAAACCTATTTTTGAGCAAGGAAAGAAGGATGTTGAAGAAATCTTAAATATTCCTGTTGAAAAAAGGGAAAAAGGAATTAAATTAGTGATTGAGAGGATCGTGAATATTCATGGCAATAGTTAAAATGAATAAATTTACTTTGTTAACCTTTGAATCGCAAAAGGAAAAGCTTCTAGAAGCTCTCCAAAATTTTGAAGGGGTTGAATTCATAAATCTTCAAGAAGAACAATCAACAGAAAAAATTGAAGAATTTAAAGATCTCGTGAAAGATGAAGTGGATTTAAAGTGTGCAAAGTATGAGGAGAATTTATCCAAACTAAAATTTGCTTTGAACTTTCTCCAAAGATATATTCCTCAAAAATCAGGTGTAAAAGCTTTTTTAGAAGATAAAAAACAATTATCTTATAGAGGCTTAAATAGCATTATGGAAAAGAATTCTTGGGAAAATACTTATTCAGATTTAAAAGAAAGAGAAGTAAAACTAAATACATTAAGCAATGAAAGGACAAAATATGAAACCGAAATAAAAAGTTTAGAGCTTTGGAGAAATTTTGATGCACCTTTCAAATATCTAAAAGAATTTAAGAAAACTTCATATTTCATAGGAACTTTAGCTAAACAATATGAGCAAGAATTAGTTTCAAAATTTAAGGATGAAATTCAATATGGTCATTTTGAAATATTAAATAGTCAAAACCAAGATATATATATATTTGCTATGGTTCATGAAAGTGAAAAACAAAAGGCTGAAGAATTACTTAAAAATTATGGATTTAGTTATGCTACTTTAAATTATGAAGAAGAACCAAGGGTTCTAATAGAAAACTATAGTGCTAAAATTAAAGAAATAAACAAAGAGGAAGAAATAATAGTTGGAGAAATTAAACAGTTTATAAGCAATGTAGAAGAGCTACAATTAGCTTATGAGTACTATAATAATTTAATAATCAGAAATTATGCCTCTAACAACTTTTTAAGAACAAACAAAATAGTTACAATTTGCGGGTGGATTGCTTTAGAAAATAATAAAGAATTGGAAGATGCTGTTATAAAAACCATTGGACAGGATTATTATTTGAATTTTAGTGAAGTTAGCGAAGAAGAAGTGGAAAAAGTGCCAATTAAACTTAAAAACGGAGGGTTTTCTTCTGCTTTTGAGAGTTTAGTTGAAATGTATAGTTTGCCACTGTATTCAGAAGTAGATCCTACTCCAATATTATCAGTATTTTACTTTATATTCTTTGGCATGATGCTTTCAGATGCAGGTTATGGATTAATAATGGTCATAGCATCTGCTTATGCAATTAAAAAAGTTAAAGACCCTGAAAGAAGAAAAACATTTAAATTGTTTTTGTTTGCAGGAATCTCTACTATGATTTGGGGTACAATTTATGGGGGTTGGTTTGGAGACTTATTAAATTACTTTGGAATAAAACCTCCAATGTTAATAGACCCAACAAGAGATATATCTCAAATTTTCATACTTTCACTTGCTTTTGGTGTAATTCATGTATTTGTAGGCTTAGGAATAAAAGCCTATATACTAATAAGAGCTGGAAAGTTAAAAGATGCCATATATGATGTACTTACATGGTACTTAACTTTAATAGGCGCAATTCTTATGTTAGTAGGAATTGGCGGAAGCTTAGGAAAGTGGTTATTGATAGTTGGCTTAGTTGGATTATTATTAACTCAAGGAAGAACTGCTCCAAGTTTAGGAGGAAAAATAGGAGGAGGGCTATATGGAGTCTATGGTATTACAGGATACCTAGGGGATATAGTTTCCTATTCAAGACTTCTTGCTTTAGGATTAGCTACTGGATTTATAGCTAATGCATTAAACTTAATAGTAAGCCTTTTTCCAGTACCAATAAAATATATATTATCTCCTATACTATTTGTAGGGTTACATTTATTTAATCTTGTAATTAATGCTCTTGGATCTTATGTTCACGCAGCTAGATTACAGTACTTAGAATTTTTCGGCAAATTTTATGAAGGCGGTGGAAAAAAATTCACTCCATTTAAGCTTTCAGAAGAATATATAAAAATAACTAAATAACAAGAGGAGGATTTAAAATATGGAAAATATGACATGGATAAATTTCTTTCTAAAAAATAATGGTGGTATGATTTTTGCATTACTAGGAGCTGCGTTGGCAGTAGGATTAGCAGGTATAGGTTCAGCTAAGGGTATTGGAACAGTTGGTGAAGCTGCTTCAGGACTTATGACTGAAGAACCAGAAAAATTTGGTAAAACCTTTATATTAGTAGCTCTTCCAGGTACACAAGGTCTTTACGGATTCGTTATAGCATTATTATTATTCACTAAGATTGGAATATTTGGTGGTAATGCACCAGCTTTAGATTTAGGATTAAAATATTTTATGGCTTGTTTACCAGTTGCATTAGCAGGATGGAAGTCAGCTATAGCACAGGGTAAAGTTGCAGCATCAGGTGTTCAAATATTAGCTAAGAGACCAAATGACGTAATGAAAGGCGTTATATACGCTGTTATGGTTGAAACTTATGCAGTATTAGGTTTCGTTGCATCATTATTTATGGTTCTATTTGTAAAATAGTTTGGAGTGAAGCGTAATGGCTAATGTAAATAATTTAGTTAATAAAATTTTGGAAGAAGCCAAAATTAAAAAAGAGGAAATCTTAGCTAATGCCCAAGAAGAAAAAAATGGAATAGTAAGCAATAGAATTTTAGAAGCTAAAATTTTGGAAAAAGAAATAATAGAAAAAGCTAAAATAGAAGCAGCTACAAAAAAAGAAAGAATAATATCTAGTTCAGAACTTAAAGTTAGAAATGAAAAACTAGAAGCTAAACAACAAATTATTCAAAGAACTTTTGATGAAGCTGTAGAGAGTTTATCTAATCTTTCTAGGGAGCAATTTTTAGAGTATGTAGAGGGAAAAATACTTTCTTTAGATATTGATGGAGATGAGAGTTTAATATTAAATTCTAAAGGTAAAGAATTAGTAACAGAAAAGTTTATTGATGATATAAACAGTAAGCTAGTATCTAAAGGCAAAAAAGGAAATATCACAATAAAAGATGAAGCTAGAGATTTTAAGGGTGGATTTATTTTAGAAAAGAATGGCATAGAAATAAATAATACTTTTGAAGCTTTAGTTAATGCCATAAAAGATGAATTGGAGTATGAAGTGGCAAGGGTATTATTTAACTAAGGAGGGTAACTAATGGATGTAATGCAATTTACTCAAGCTATACCTAGGCTGAGGGTATTAGAAACCAGACTCCTTGATAAAGCCAAAATTGAGAGAATGATAGATTCTACATCTGCTCAAGGTGCTTTAAAAGTGCTTCAGGAAACTGAGTATGCCAATGTAATGAGTGAAGTAAAAAGAGCTGAGGACTATGGGATAATGTTAAGTAGTGAACTTAAAAGAGTTTACCATTTGATTTATGAAATATGTCCAGTTAAATCAGTAGTAGATATAATGAGCATCAAATATGACTATCATAATTTAAAAGTTATGATTAAAGGTAAAATTCTTAACAAGGATTTTTCTCATATGTTAGTTCCTGTAGGAAAAGTTGAGATTTCAAAGCTTAAATATGCAGTAGATAACGAATACTACAGGGATTTAAATAAAACTATGAGAAGTAGCATAGAAGAAGTAATAGAGGATTTTGAAAACTTAAAAAATCCTCAAAGAATAGATATAATATTTGATAAATATATGTTTTATGAAATGATATCTATAAGTAAGGAAATAAATGATAAGTTCTTAGATAAATATATAAGAACTATGGCAGATTTAACCAATATAAGAACTTTGTTAAGGGTTAAAAAGCAAAATAAAGGAAGAGACTTCTTCTTATCAGTAATGCTACCAGGAGGTTCAATTTCAAAGGATAAGCTTATAGCTTTAATAAATGAATCAGTAGAAAACATATCAAGTAAACTTTCATATACAGATTATAGTGAAATTTTAAAATTGGGTGTAGAGGAGTATTCCAAAACTGGTTCAGTTAGTCTTCTTGAAAAATTAAGTGATAATTATATTATGAAATTAATGAGGGAAGCTAAATATGTAAGCTTTGGACTTGAACCAGTGATTGCTTATATCTATGCAAAGGAAAATGAGATAAAATTAATAAGAATAATAATGGTTGGCAAGCTCAATAATATTGCTGCGGAAGTAATAAGAGAAAGGCTGCGTGATGCTTATGTATAAGAAGATAGGAGTAGTTGGAGACAAAGACTCTGTACTAGCTTTTAAGGCCATTGGACTAGATGTTTTTCCAGTAGTTGAGCCAGAGGAAGCAAGGAAAACTGTTGATAAGTTAGCCATGAATGATTACGCAGTTATATTTGTAACTGAACAAGTTGCAAAGGATATAGAAGAAACTATAGAGAGATATAATAGACAAACACTTCCTGCCGTAATATTAATTCCAAGCAATCAGGGAACATTGAACATAGGAATACAAAAAATCAGCGATAATGTGGAAAAAGCTGTTGGTGTTAATATTTTATAGGAAGGTAGGTTGGTAACTTGAAAACTGGAAGAATTATAAAAGTTTCAGGTCCATTGGTAGTTGCGGAAAACATGGATGAAGCTAATATATATGACGTTGTAAGAGTTGGAGATAAAGGCCTTATTGGTGAAATAATTGAAATGAGAGAAGATAGGGCTTCAATTCAGGTATATGAGGAAACTTCAGGTATAGGTCCTGGAGACCCTGTAGTTACAACAGGAGAACCTTTAAGTGTGGAACTTGGACCTGGACTTATAGAATCAATGTTTGATGGAATACAAAGACCACTAGATGCTTTTATGGAAAAGTCACAAAGTTCGTTCCTGAAAAAAGGTGTTTCTGTTTTAGCATTAGATAGAGATAAAAAATGGAACTTCAAACCAACTGTTAAGGTTGGAGATAAAGTTTCAACTGGTGATGTAATAGGTACAATACAGGAAACTCCTGTAGTAGTCCATAAAATAATGGTGCCTTATGGAGTTGAAGGAACAGTTAAAGAAATTAAAGAAGGCGAATTTACTATAGAAGAAAAAATTTGTATTTTAGATACTGAAAAGGGTGAAAAAGAAATAACTCTTTTACAAAAATGGCCTGTTAGAAAAGGTAGACCATATTCAAGAAAAGTAAACCCAGTAGAACCAATGACTACAGGACAAAGGGTTATAGATACTTTCTTCCCAGTGGCAAAAGGAGGAGCAGCTGCAGTACCAGGACCATTTGGAGCAGGTAAAACAGTAGTTCAACACCAAATAGCTAAATGGGGAGATGCAGAAATAGTTGTTTATGTTGGATGTGGTGAACGTGGAAACGAAATGACAGACGTTCTTAATGAATTTCCAGAGCTTAAAGATCCTAGAACTGGTGAAAGCTTAATGAAGAGAACAGTTTTAATAGCTAATACTTCAAACATGCCTGTGGCAGCTAGAGAAGCGTCTATATATACTGGAATTACTATAGCAGAATACTTTAGAGATATGGGATACTCTGTGTCAATAATGGCAGATTCTACATCTCGTTGGGCAGAAGCCTTAAGAGAAATGTCAGGAAGACTTGAAGAAATGCCTGGTGACGAAGGTTATCCAGCATATCTAGGTTCAAGACTAGCTGATTACTATGAAAGAGCAGGTAAAGTAATTTGTTTAGGTAAAGATGGAAGAGAAGGAGCAGTTACTGCAATAGGTGCTGTATCCCCTCCAGGTGGAGATCTTTCAGAACCAGTTACACAGGCTACATTAAGAATAGTTAAAGTTTTCTGGGGACTAGATGCACAACTGGCATATAGAAGACATTTCCCTTCAATAAACTGGTTAAACTCTTATTCATTATACTTAGAAAAAATGGGAAGTTGGATGGATCAAAAGGTAGCACCAGACTGGTCAGCTTTAAGAACAGAGGCTATGGTTTTACTTCAAGAAGAAGCAAACCTAGAAGAAATAGTTAGACTTGTAGGTATAGATGCGCTATCAGAAAAGGATAGATTAAAGCTTGAAGTTGCTAAGTCTATAAGAGAAGATTATTTACAGCAAAATGCTTTCCATGAAATAGATACTTATGCTTCTTTAGATAAACAATATAAAATGTTAAAATTAATAATTCAATTTATGAAGGAAGCGGAAAGAGCCCTTAAAGCAGGAGTTTATTTAGATAAAATACTAAAACTACCTGTTAGAGATAAAATAGCAAGAAGTAAATACACTGATGAAAGTGAATTAAGTAAAATTGACGAAATATATAGTGAGCTAAAGAACCAAATGGATAATCTCATCAGCGAAGGAGGGGTTCTAGATGCTTAAAGAATACAGAACAGTTAAAGAAGTAGTTGGACCACTTATGGTGGTTGAAGGTGTTGAAGGCGTTAAATATGATGAACTTGTTGAAATAGAAATACAAACAGGTGAAATGAGAAGAGGAAAAGTTCTTGAGGTTAATGGCGATAGGGCTATGGTTCAATTGTTTGAAGGTTCTTCAGGAATTAATTTAAAAGGAACTAAAGCTAAATTTTTAGGAAGACCTTTGGAGATTGGTGTATCAGAAGATATGCTAGGGAGAGTCTTTGATGGTATGGGAAAACCAAAGGACAACGGTCCAAAGATAATTCCTGAAAAAAGATTAGATATAAATGGTGAAGCTATAAATCCTGTGGCAAGGGACTTCCCATCAGAATTTATACAAACTGGTATATCTGCTATAGATGGACTTAACACATTAGTTAGAGGACAAAAACTTCCTGTTTTTTCAGGTTCAGGTCTTCCACATGCACAATTAGCTGCTCAAATAGCAAGACAGGCTAAAGTTTTAAATTCCAGCTCTAAGTTCGCTGTGGTTTTTGCAGCTATAGGTATAACTTTTGAAGAAGCTGAATTCTTCGTAGAAGAGTTTACTAAAACAGGCGCTATAGACAGATCAGTTCTATTTATGAACTTAGCTTCAGACCCAGCTATCGAGAGAATAGCTACACCAAGAATGGCGTTAACTACAGCTGAATATTTAGCTTATGAAAAAGGAATGCACGTGCTTGTAATTTTAACGGATATAACTAACTACTGTGAGGCTCTTCGTGAAGTTTCAGCAGCTAGAAAAGAAGTCCCAGGTAGAAGAGGATATCCAGGATACCTATACACTGACCTTTCTACTATATATGAAAGAGCAGGAAGAATTAGAGGTAAAGAGGGTTCTATAACACAAATTCCTATATTAACAATGCCTGAGGATGATAAGACTCACCCAATTCCAGACTTAACCGGATATATTACTGAAGGTCAGATAATACTTTCAAGAGAACTTTATAAGAAAGGCATTATGCCTCCAATAGATGTTTTACCATCACTTTCAAGACTTAAGGATAAAGGTATAGGAAAAGAAAAAACAAGAGAAGACCATGCGGACACTATGAATCAGTTATTCTCTGCCTATGCCCAAGGTAAGCAAGCAAAAGAATTAGCAGCTATACTAGGTGAATCTGCTTTATCTGATACGGATAAAAAGTATGCAGAATTTGCAGAAAGCTTTGAAAAGGAATATGTAGCTCAAGGATTTGAAGCTAATAGAACAGTAGAAGAAACTTTAAATCTTGGCTGGAAACTATTAAAGATACTTCCAAGAACAGAGCTTAAGAGAATTAGAGATGAATACTTAGAGAAGTATCTTGAAGAAAGAAAGGATGATTAGCCATGGCAAGGCTAAATGTTAATCCTACTAGAATGGAGCTTACCAAGCTTAAAAAAAGGCTTGCAACAGCAACTAGAGGTCATAAGCTGCTAAAAGATAAGCAAGATGAGCTTATGAGAAGATTTATTGATTTAATAAAGTATAATAATCAATTAAGAAAAAGTGTAGAAAAGGAATTAGAATCATCATTAAAGGATTTTGTAATGGCTAGGGCTCTTATGTCTTCAGAGTTTTTAGAAGAAGCCATAGCTTATCCAAAGGAAAACATATCTGTGGAAGTAAGTAAAAAGAATATAATGAGCGTAAACGTACCTGTTATGAACTTTAAAAGAGAGCTAGAAGGAGATGAGGGAAGTATATATCCTTACGGCTTTGCAAATACATCTGCAGAATTAGATGGTGCATTAGAAAAACTTTATATTATACTTCCTAAGCTTTTGGAGCTTGCTGAGGTAGAGAAATCTTGTCAACTTATGTCTGATGAAATAGAGAAGACTAGAAGAAGAGTTAATGCTCTTGAATACATGACTATACCTCAACTTCAAGAAACCATAAAATACATTCAAATGAAATTGGATGAAAATGAAAGAGGTAACTTAACAAGACTTATGAAAGTTAAGAGTATGCTTGAAGAAGCAAAGGAAAAAGCAAATAGCTAAAAAGGCGGACTTATGTCCGTCTTTTTTAGTTTTAAAGTAAACAAAGTGTTAATTTTTAATGAAGTAGTAGGGATAAATGTAATAATATAGAATTTATATATTATATTTTTAATTAAGCAATTATTGGGTTTTATAAAGTAAATTTTAATTTTTATAAAAAATATTGGGGATGGTGCTTATATGGAGATTTCTAAAAAGATAAATGAAATAAAATGGAAGTTAGAAATGAGTAAGTACAAATATTGGTGGCATTATTTTTTAGCTATAGACAATAGCACAGGAGAAGAAAAATCTTTTTTTATTCAATATTATACAGTAAATCCAGAAAGATCAAGTTTTGAACCTAAATTTAATGAGCCTTCTTATGCTATGGTTCGGGTTGGAATATGGGAAAAAGAAGGTGTTCAAGTAAGTAATTTTTATGGGGGGGATTATTTTAACATTAAAAATTATGTTAATGAATACCAAATATTAATGGGTCATTGCGTAGTTAGTGAGAATTATTTAAAGGGTAAAGTATATTTAGGAGAACACTGCGCCCAAAAGCACAATGAATTTATGTCAAGCTGTGGGGAATTTTCTTGGGAGCTCCAAAAGAAAAATAGAATACCGTACAACGTAGAAAATAATATTATAAGTATAGCATCTAATTTAGAAGGATTTAATACAGAATTTAAAGGAATTATAAAGTATAATGGACATGAATATAGGGCCGTAGAAGGAAAAAGTAATGGATATGAAATGAAGGCTTTTATGAATTCGGATTTTGGATTTTGGGTAAATTTAAACTGTAATTATTTTCAGAATTCATTGGGAGATAGGGTAAATGCAAATTTGAATTTAATAGAAATATCTCCTATAGTAATGAAAAGAGAGTTAAATAAAGAGTTTTCTTTAGGGTTCAATGTGGAAGAAAAAGAGTATATATACTCAAATAGGGTATTGGGTAGTAGTAGAATTTGTAATTATTTCTGTGAAGAGGATGATGAAAAGATAACTGTTTCTTTGGAGGCAGTTAATGAAATTTCCAAGATAGAAATATATTTTCAAGATGAAAAAGAAAAAATGATGAAACTCATTTATAAATCTTTGGACAACCAGAAAGATACATTGAGTTTTTGGAATTCTGGATATGCTAAAGGGTTTGTAAAGTTATATGAAAAAAAAGATGATTCATACGTTCTTAGATATAATTTAGAAGGTTTTAGGGCTAATGTTATATCATATATAGAATAAATTACACAATAATAAGATAGTATATTAATATAGTTTTATAGAAAATTTAAGAAACTTTTCTTGTTTATTTTAAATAAGGTACGCAAAATATTTAAGAATTATATGTATTTTAAATATTTTGCGTATATTTACTTTAAAGCTAAAATTTAGATTATAAAATTACAGTGAATCCATACAAGCGAGCGTGGGTGTATTAATAAAAGTTTAAAAATATTAAATTGATACACCCTTAACTCCAAATATACAACCTATTAAAGGGAGTTTTGCCTTTTGATATATATACACCTTTTCATCTATATTTAAAGCCTTGTTTATATAAACTTTTATTCCTTCATAGTTAAATACATGATAATTTATTAAATTGTCCACAGGATTTTTTATCTCAATCCAGAGATAATTTGTAGGTACCCCTCCTCAGCCACAGGATTTAGTTATATATGAAATAACAAAACTTCCATTTTTATTTTTTGCTGTGTTTAAAGCTTTATCTTGAATTTCTAAATGCATATTAGCACCTCCAATATACCCCTAACGGGTATCTTTTAATTATATTTTATAATTAATTTTAAAAATTGTCAATTGAATTTA
This sequence comes from Haloimpatiens lingqiaonensis, assembly GCF_901447495.1. GTDB lineage: Bacteria > Bacillota > Clostridia > Clostridiales > Clostridiaceae > Haloimpatiens > Haloimpatiens lingqiaonensis. The sequence continues at coordinate 252 of NZ_CABDWS010000044.1, read as the reverse complement.
TCATTAAATGGTGTTAGGTAATTTAATATTACTAACTTAACTTCTTTAATTTAAGAAGTTGAAATACCAATTGTAGATTCAAATTCCTTGACAGGAATATAGTTACAGTGTTTCACACTATATTTGTCCTATAAATAACTTGAAAATTTTTCTAAGAAGCTAATTTCAGCTCATCAAGTATTAATTCTATGGGTACATTGTTTTTAGCTTGCTCATAAATAAAATGCACTAATTCTTTAGCCGCTAGGCTTT
>NZ_CABDWS010000043.1 GCF_901447495.1 Haloimpatiens lingqiaonensis | reverse complement strand
AGAAAGGTACTTAGTCTATCTATTTGATAATCTATCAAAGATAGATATATACGATAGCGAAAGCTTAGAGAATCTTATGCCTTGGAATGATAAGATTCCTGAAAATATGAAAATTAAAGATAAAAAATAAATTAATCCTAGTAAAGCATATTCTTGCCTTACTAGGATATTTTAATACTATTCTTGGAATTATTAAAGGTGCTAAAACTTTGACGCTTACTGATAAAATCCCCTCATTTATCCATTTAAATAGATTGTAGAGTATCAAATCATCTCTAAGTTCACTATCAATATCGCCTATATTCTCCATCATCACTAAAGATAATTCATATGGATTTACACCTTCTGGTACTGCATAGTCATTGTTTTTTATACTCTTTAACAATTCTTTTAGTGCTTGTTTTTCCAATTTATATTCCTCCCTTTTGGATTTTTCAATAAACCCATTAATCCTATTATGAAACTTAAGAACTTCGTAAAATCTAACTATATATAACTATATATAACTATAAATGTTTAACAACATAAATAATTTTAATAAGCCTAAATAAATTTAGGAAGTAAATCTTTTAGATATAACCTTTTATGGAAAACTAATTCTTATGCTTAACCCACAATAAGGTATAATGTGATGGAATTATGAAATTTCTCCTCCATGACTTGCATAAGAGCTGGGAACATTAAATTTAATTTAAGAAATTCTAATCTTTTAGCCATGTAAAATTATCTAACGCTCACATTCAGCGTCCTGCATCAGGTTCGCTAGCCTGGCGTCCTTGCCAGGCTTACGATAATTTTATCTGTCTAAAAGAAGAATTTCTAAAATTAAATTTAAACAGTTCCTTCGCTTCTTATGAAAGTCATTCCAGAGAAATTTTATAATTCAGGTAATGTAATGATTTTTGTGGGGTAATCATTATTATCTATTTTTACGAGAAATATTTAAAACTGACAGTGTAAAGAATAAAGCAGCGGTACCAATTAAAATAGCAATGCTAACAAATGTGGTTACTTCATAATCTCCAAATTTAAAGGTAACACCCATCATTTCATTGAATTCCGTCAGATATTTGGCTGGTACACCCTTAAATGCAATTTTTAATTGATCTTTCATTATAACCTGCCTTAATAGTACTGCAGCATGGGATATGGGGAAAATCTTCACAAATGTTTGAACCGCATCAGGTAAGCTTCCTACAGGAATATAAATACCTGTCAAAAAACCAATAAGGGTACCTATTACTGTACTGGCTGTGGCAAAAGCATTGGTGCTGTTGAAAAAGGAAACAATAAATAAAACAATTGACGTACTTGTTATAGTAGCAAGAAGTATTATCCCCAAGCATTTTACTATTGCCACAAGGGATAGCATAGCTCCGCCGCTGGCCACTAGATAAATTTGTGCCAAAACTAGAGCAACAACACTCATTATAACACCGATAACATATGCACTTACTACGTATCCTCCTGCAATACTGCTGCGTTTCAATGGTGATGAGCTAAAATCCTTTGAAATTTTCTTAACCTTATCCTCAACCATTGTGCCAAAGGCACCCATAGTTGTTGTCACAGAGGTTGCAGCCACAAGGCCTGCCATAATCCAGCAATCCATTAATTCCCTTGCATTAGAAATTTCTTTTAGACTTTTTGTCCATACGTCACCTAAAAAAAGAGCATATAGTCCAATAATAATAAATACGCCTAGGAGGGAAAAAAATACAGCACTCTTATCTTTGAAAAAAAGTTTTAAATTTCTCTTTGCAAAAGAAATCATTCTCTCATCTCCTTTCCAGTAATACCAATAAAAGCGTCATCCATAGTTCCAGCATGCACTTCAAAAGCAGTAATGTATTCTTTACATTGTTCAATAATAGGAAGTGCATCCATGGTTGATGGAATTTTTGCAACTATTCTATCACCTTTTTTCTCATATTTAATAGAAGCATCCTCAAGTATATGGCAAACTCTAGCTTCATCTATATAAGAAAGCATCAAAGTATCGCTGGAATATTTTTCTCTAAGTTCTGTAGGAGTTCCTTTTGCTACAATTAATCCATCATCAATAACCATGACATAATCAGCACCAGCTGCCTCCTCCATGTAGTGCGTAGTTAAAAACACAGTGGTGTTATTCTCCTTTTGCAATTTTAATATAATTTCCCAAACATTTTTTCTAGTTTGAGGATCAAGCCCTGTGGTTGGCTCATCAAGAAAAAGAATTTTAGGTGTGTTTATTAAAGCTCTGGCAATATCAGCCCTGCGCTTTTGACCTCCAGAAAGCTTGCCATAGGGACGTTTTGCAAACTCTTCCAGTCCCACAGTACGAATAACACGCTTCACAGCTTCTTGAAGCTTGTCTTTTTTAATTCCATAAAAACTCCCTCGTATTTCAAGATTCTCCTTAACAGTAAGCAAATTATCCAGCAAGCCATCCTGAAATACCGCACCAATTATTGAACGTATTTCATCATCATCTTTGCCAATTTTAAAACCGTCTATAATAATTTCACCCTCATCTGGCTTTAGGAAAGTGCAAATCATATCAATTGTTGTGGACTTTCCCGCGCCGTTTGGCCCCAAAAAAGCAAACAACTTTCCTTTTTCCACATAAAAGTCAATACCTTTTACAGCCCTAACCTGACCGTATGATTTTTTTAAATTTGTTACTTTAATTATCTTTTCCATGCTTTTCACCCCAAACTAATAAAAATTAATTTCCTCTATATATTGCTATGCGAAAAACCCCTTAACTATATGACAACTGTGATGTTACATTAATTGTATTATATTGCATTATTAATATTGATTAAAAATTAAGTCATAATCGTAAAGGTTTTTACAATATTTTACTTCATATTATACCACATAGTACCATAAATCAACTAGAAAAATTGGGGACGGTTAACAACCTTTTGCTATCAATCTTGTTAAAAACTTGGGGACGGTTAACAACTTTTCGTTAAAAACTTGGGGACGGTTAATAAAAACTTGGGGACGGTTAACAACTTTTCGCTATCAACCTTAGCTAATAATTGTTAACCGTCCCCTTTTACCCTTTTATTTTCCTTTTATTCTTTTTTATTTTTCTCCATTTACTTCACTAACAGTTGTTAACCGTCCCCTTTTATTCTCTTCTATTTTCTCCATTCACTTCACCAATAATTGTTAACTGTCCCCTTTAACGTTAGTTAACTTTAACCTTACCCATTGCTGGCCAAAACTCATTACTACTCCCAAAAACATGCCCACTAATGCTGGAAAAACCCAGCCTAAGCCTTCTGCATAAAGTGGTAATCTGCTGAATAAATCGTGAACCATTTCTAACTTTATACCTGATTGTCCTAGCGCATCAACCACACTTACAGCACCAGTAAATAATATGGTTAACCCGTAAATTGTGGAGTCCCCTTTAAATAAATTGTCTAAAATAGCAAGCACTATAAGCATTATAGCTATTGGATAAATTGCCACTAGCACCGGTACTGATATAGCAAGAATTTTTGTGAGTCCCATATTAGCAAGGCTCATGCTAGAAAGAGCTAATATTCTAACCCAATTTTTGTATGATATCTTATTAGTTAATGTACAAAAATATTCACTGCAAGAAGTTATAAGTCCAACACAAGTTGTCAAACAAGCTAAAGTAAATATTGCCGCTAATAAAACAGCTCCTGAACTTCCAAAAATATGCGTAGTAACATTTGTTAGAGTTTGAGCACCATTTTTAGTTGCTCCAAATCTTCCACCGCTGGTGGCTCCTAAATGTGCAAGCATTGAATAAATAACTATTAGCAAAGTTCCTGCTATAATACCAGCCTTTATAGAGTAGGACACCACCTGTTTTTCATCCTTAACCCCTCTTGATTTTATAGCTAATGCAATAACTATTCCAAAATTCAACGCTGCTATTGTATCCATTGTTAAATATCCTTCTAAGAAGCCTTTAACAACAGGAGAATCCACATACGCCCCTGTAGCTTCACCGTAACCACCTAGTGGTTTAAATAAAGCTCCTAAAAACATAAACACAATTAAAAATAACAAAGTAGGTGTCAAAATCTTACCCATGCGGTCTACTAGCTTTGCTGGTGATAATGAAAGCCAATAAGCCACCATAAAAAATACCAATGTAAATAAAAATAATGCTAAAGTTTTTGATATACTGTCTGGCAAATATGGTGCCACTGCCATTTCAAAAGGCAAGCTGCCTGCCCTTGGAATACCTAAACAAGGCCCTATAGATAAATATATTAAAACTGTGAAAATACTAGCAAATATCGGATTAACTCTCTTAGATAAATTATTAAGACCTCCAGATTTTGCAACTGCAACTACCCCTAAAACTGGAAATCCAACAGCCGTTATAAAAAATGTAGCCATTGCCTTCCAAGTTGCAACACCTGCTGATTGCCCCAAAAATGGAGGGAATATTAAATTTCCTGCCCCAAAAAACAATGAAAAAAGCATTAAACTTATTAATAGCAAGTCTTTTTTTTGTAAATTTTTCATTTTATAAATCCTCCTTAATTATGTTTCTGCCTCTTTACTAAGTCCTCTTTACTAACTAGTAATGTGAACTATAGTAGTGAATTTTCCAATTCATATAAATTTATCATCTACATTTTCTAGATTATAATGTCCTCTTCTATATCCATAAAATCATCCCCCTTATAAATTTTCTCTTAAACTACATCTTGGTGCTATGAACTGCTATGCGGCTTAAAATATTGCTTACCTTATCTCAAAATACTTCTTAACCTTGTGAACCGCTACGTGGAATATATGCTTAGCCTTATGAATTGCCATATGAATATTTCACGGATGAAGTTTTCACGGATTGTTGCACACCCCAGTCATATCAATTGCTGAGAACATATAAAAACATATTCCTGTTCTATTGATACTTTATTGCCATCACATACTAATTGCTGAGAGCATATAAAAAACCCGTCCCTTGAAAAACAAGGGACGGGAATAATCCGCGTTACCACCCTAATTCTATAAAATAAGCCTATAACAAATAAGGCACTTCATAGCACTCAGTTACGTATCCATCAATACGCTTCTCTTTTAACGGTAAGAAACTCCGACAAAGCTTACTAAAGTTCGGCTTTGCTTCTCAGAGGTGATTTTCAGTTATATCTTGAACATTGGCTTGCAGCAAAGTGCCAACTCTCTGTGGAACAAAATATTACTTACTTCTTCTCTTCATCGAATTTATTTTAATTATTGTTAATATAATATATGCTTATTTACTATATGTCAATATGTTTTTTAAAATTTTGGACTAATTTCTATTTTTTTATTATTTTTTATTATTTTTTATTATTTTTTATTATTTTTTATTTATTTTATTATTTTTTATTTATTTTTTTATTTATTTATTTTTTTATTAGTACTCTTGTGAACTCTCCCCCACTTGCTCACCCTAAAGTGGTGGCTTCCTGCTTAAATCAATGTTGAAAATTTATATACTTTCATGAACATCATAAATATCTATAAGTTATGGCATATTCTATTGCTTTTTAAAAAATGGATCCGATTTTTATACACATTATATTGGAACTAATGTTATAATCAGTATAAAAAGTTGGTAAAAAGTTGGGGACGGTTAACAACTTTTTGTTATTAATCTTCGCTAATAATTGCTAACCGTCCCCTTTACTTCCTTTATTTTTTTATTTTAACTTTATTCTAATTTAGTACTAACTTATATTATCATCTATTAATCAGGAGGAAATGTGTTAATGAAAAAAGTATTGATTTGTCTATCATTTATAGCCATAGGTATGATTTGTTTTTTCTTTGCATTTCAAACTAATACAAATGCCACATTAGGCATACCGTTAACAATAGCTGGTGTTGTATCCTTTGCAATAGGAATTTACAAAAGTTGGCGTACTGGAATTCTTACATCTGTACTAGATTTATTTCATTTTTGGCCGTAGCAAAAACTTAAAAAAGTCGGGGACGGTTAACAACTTTTACTAACTCTCCCACCACTTGCTCAGGCTGAAGTGGGGCTTCTTAGTTAAATCAATGTTGAAAATTCACAGAAAAAACTGGGAAAAAACTGGGGACGGTTAACAACTTTTAGCTATCAATCTTAGCTAAGAATTGTTAACCGTCCCCTTTGCTCCCGCTCCTATTTTGATGCACTACGGACTGAATTATAAAAACTTTTATGCAAATTATAAACGAAAATCTAAAAATTTCGAAAAGACTCTTCACAAATCTCATTTTGAATCGTATAATAAAAATATATTTATCAATAAAATAAATTTTATCAATAAATATATTTTTCTTAATATTAATAGCTAGACAATGAAAAATTGCCCATTCATAAAATATCGCTAAGATAAACAACAGTGTTTTAAACATATTTTCTATAAAAGAATTATCCCACAAAATCATTACATCACCTGCGTTATGAAATTTCTCCTCATTGTACTATTTTGTGGTTTAATCATAAAATAATTTTTTATCATATGTAAATATATTTAAATACAGATATTTACATACATATATTTACATACAAATAAACAATTTAGTAAACCAACATACTAACGGTTTTAAGGAGGTATAAATCATGCTAAAAAACAAACGCTTAACCACACCACAGGAAATTAAAACTTTTTCAAATCCTTTTAGATTTAAAATCATAAATTTATTTAATCAAGGAAAAATTCCACTAACTGTAAAGCAAATGGCGGATAAACTTGAGCAAGTTCCGTCAAAAGTACATTACCATGTAAAAGCGCTTGAAAAAATAGGTGTGCTTGAAATTGTAGAAACTAAAGATAATTCTGGTATAACAGAAAAATACTATTTACCTACCGCTGAAAACTTTTACGTAGATCAAGTAGTTAAAACCAGCAAAAATAATGTTTATGATGATGGACAAGAGGATTTCATAGGGATAATAACCAAAGAAATAATAAAAAACCTTGATGATTTTAGGGACAACGCCACTCCAAACCAGGATGCAGGAAGACTTGTAAGCAATCTAGAGGGATATCTAACTCCTGCTGAAACCAGAGAATTACATGATATGTGCGTAGATTACATAAAAAGTAGAAAAAGAACTAAAGATTCTCAACCTTTCTTTTGTAGCCTATTAACTATAAAAAAATTTGATAACATTAAATAAAATTTATTACTCGATATTTAATATTAATAAAAATGGGGGCTGTAAATATGAAATCATTATTAAAAAATAGAAGCGCTATGTTATTGACAATTTCAAGAGCTTTTTCTAGGTCTGGAGATGCTCTTGAAACTCTTGCCCTTCTTTATCTTGTCTATGACTTAACCGGTTCTGGACTTGCAATGGGAAGCTTAATGCTTTTTAGCGTTCTTCCTAATGCTATAATAAGCCCTTTTGCTGGTGTGGTTGCAGATAAGTATAATAAAAAGAAAATTATGTTCATTGCTGAAATCACAAGAACTATATGCATACTAATTATTCCCATTTTAATGTACACAAACTCCATTGCACTATGGCATATTTATTTAATTTCCGTAATGGTATCCATAGCTGAAAGTTTCTTTGAACCAACAGTAGGCATAACCTTTGTACTAGTTGTAGGTAAAGAAAATATGCCTTTAGCCAATAGCGTTGGTACTACTTTAAACCATATCATGCGAATTGTTGGCTATAGTTTAAGCGGTATCATTATGACAACCATAGGCAAAGAACCTCTTTTTATCATTGACTCCTTAACCTTTCTCCTATCAGCTATTACTGCTATAATTATTACTATTCCTAATATGGAGAAAACAGAGCATGAAGAATCAACTAACTTCATACAGGAACTTAAAAGTGGCTTTTCTTATGTTATTAAAAATAATTTAATTGTTGTTATTCTTTTTGTTGTACTTTTAGCTCAATTTTTAAGCACTCCTCTTGAAACTTATATTCCGCTTATAATAAACAAAGTTCTAAAGGTTTCAAACACTTGGGCCGGCTACTTTTCCACTGCTACAATTGTAGGCGCATTAATTGGAACCATACTATATCCTGTATTAGTAAAAACCAAAATCAAACTCCACCATGTTTATCTTTTTGGCTTATCATTTTTCGCTATAGCTCTAGGATTTAGTACCCTCTTAATTACTCCTTTTTACTTTGCGTTTATGTTTTTTATTTGTGGTTTAATCTTATCTCTCATAGGTGTTTGGAGCTTTACAGAAATTCAGTTGCTTGTGGATATAAATTATTTAGGTAGGGTAGGCTCCATAATAACTATGATTTGTTTAATAAGCTCTCCTTTATCTGGAGTAATATTTGGTGCCTTAGCGGATAAAATACTTATCCCCATTATTTTCAAATACCTTGCCTTAAGCTGCTTAATAATTGGTATTTTATCCTATGTGCTAACCAAATTTGCTTATAAATCTGCCCCTAAAACCCAGCCAATAGAAGGGTAACTTTTTAGGACAGTTAAAAACTTTCTCATTAGTTCTAAAAAACTAGGGACGGTTAACAACTTCTCGCCATCAATCTTAGCTAATAATTGTTAACCGTCCCCGTTATTTTCTTACTTAAACTCGGGAAAAACCTTGTTAAAGAACATATCAAAAAATTTATCGGCATGGACTCTAGTTAAAACATGACAATTAGGATTTCTTTTATAAAAATTCTTTTCGTCCACAATGGTTTGCCCCATGGCTATACCCTCAGTAGCAACTTGCACATAAGAATGCAAGCCATCAGCCAATGTGTTGTCTACAAAATATGCCAAGGCCAAGGCATCATGAACTAAGCATCCAATAATCTTTTCATGCTCCCAGTAAAAATCCAAATAAAATCTTGAAGCATCATATAAAAACTTTGAAACTGGAGTGTTAAAATGTCTGAAAAGCTCCATATGTTCAGGCTTTAACACCACTTTAGAAGTAACATCCAGTCCCACCATGGTAAAAGGTGCTTTGATATTTTCCAAAACATATTGTACTGCATGCGGATCCACCCAGTAATTAAACTCTCCCACAGGTGAACAATTTCCAGGCACTCTAAATGCTCCGCCCATGGATACGATTTCCTTCACCTTGTTGAAAGTTTCCATGTCCTTTTCCATAGCAATAGCCAAATTAGTTAATGGCGCTAAAGCAACTATGCTCACGTCTTCATTATTTCTTAGGGTTTCCAATATAAAATCAGCTGAATTATTATGAATTAAAGCTTCATCTGCTTCCTCTAAAAATGCATTGCCCAAGCCGTCCTTACCATGCACTTCCTTAGCAGTGACAAGCTTTCTCTTTAAAGGTCCCTCTGCTCCCATATAAACTGGAATATCTAATCTACCCATGAGCTTCAATATCTTCAAAGCATTTTTAGCAGCGGCAATGGCCTGGATATTTCCTCCAAGAGTTGTAATTCCAAGGATATCAAGTTCCTCACATTTCAGTGCCAAAACAAGTGCAAATCCATCATCTATGCCTGGATCGCAATCAATTATAACTTTCTTTTTTATCATTAGTCTCTGCCTCGTTTCCTATGTTTTTTTGTTAATGTATTCCTAATTATATCATTTACAACATTGATAATGAACAAATTTTTTTCTACTTCCTGCACATAATCCATAGTTACTCGTTTCGATGGTAATTAACAATGTATTAATTATTTATTTAACTATTTAATCGAAGAAATTGCATAATTCCTTTTAAAATAAAATCCTATGAATATATGGTATAGAATCAATTATCGGAATACGATATATTGTGGCTATACTTTTAATTTATTAATTATGCAAATATCTCAATCACTTAATCATTTAATCATTTAATCATTCAATCATTTAATCATTTAATTATTTAACCATTTAATTATTTAACCATTTAATGATTTAATAATTTATTACAATATAAAAAACCCTCTAAATAGTCATCCTATTTAGAGGGTAAAATATTTCACTAATTAAAAATTATAGTATAGTAATATTTTCTGCTTGTGGTCCTTTTTGTCCTTGAGCTACGTCATAAGAAACCTTTTGACCTTCTTCAAGAGTTTTGAAACCATCTGTATTTATTTGAGAAAAATGTGCAAAAACGTCTTTTCCATCTTCTCCTGTAATAAATCCAAATCCTTTTTCTGAATTAAACCATTTAACTGTACCTGTCATTTAACCTGTACCTCCGAAATTTTATTTTCCTTAAACTTCTTGTAATAATGCACTAATAAAATTTCGATTAATAAAGTACTTAATCATAATACTAATTGAAATATATCTGTGTTATATTACTCACTATTCATTTAAGCAATGAATTCATTATACCACACCTTATTATACAAAGCAACATATTTTAAAAATTATTTTAAATTTTTTACTTATTTTAAAAATTATTTTATTTAAGATATTAATAATTCAGCAAACTCCAATAACTCCTAGGATATCTACCTTCCTTAACCTACACTAAACTATAAGCTTCTTGTTTAAAATATTTTGCTCCTTTTACATAAAGCTCATACTATTTTGTTCCGTTGCCAAAACCTTATAAAACTCTATAAAGTATGTTTAATTCCTTATTCAACGTGTCCGATTTTGCTATAAAGCTACTTTCGTTTGTTATAACACTCCAAAGGCGTAAATTCGGATACAACGCGCCCTACATATACAAGTTTTCTTTTAAGTGAAATATCTTGTATTTACTAATTTTGCTTGGTTTTCGCTGTTTGTTCACACTAACACCCTCAAGATTCTACTCTATGATTACATCACTTTCGCAATGTATGGGATTCACAATAGCTAAATATATTATACCACAAATTTAGTAGTTGTATCCTTGTTAAAAATTAGTATACTTTTATAAAGTTTATTAAGTATTCTGCAACAGTTCATCCCCTCATCCTATTTAAAAGGTAAAAGAAACAACACTGAAAAAAAGTGGCACATACTTCCTGCAAGCACAAAAACATGCCAAATAGGATGAGCATAACGCAAATTGTCCTTAGAATAAAAAAACGCGCCTACGGTATAGGTAACTCCCCCAGCTACAAGCATAATCAAGCTTATGGTTGATATAGAAAAATAAAGCTTCTTTAGTGAAATAACTATGAACCACCCCATAATTATATAAATTATTGTTGAAATTTTACCTAGCTTTCCATCCTCAAGCTCCTCATGTTTTCCTAAAATAATTGCCTTAAAAATTATTCCCAAAACTGCAAGTCCCCATTGGATTCCAAATATAGTCCATCCCAAAGGGCCCCTTAAAACAGTCAAAGTGTATGGAGTATATGTGCCTGCAATTAATACAAATATAGAGGAATGATCAAATACTCTCAGCACTTTCTTCGCTTTTTTAGACTGTATACTATGATACAAAGTTGAAAATAAATACAAAAGCACAAGGCTAGAACCAAATATTGTAAAAGACACCACATACCAAGCATCCCCATATATAGACGAAAAAACAATGAGAATTACAAGGGCCGCAATAGCTATAAGTGTACCCACTCCATGTATTACTGCATTTGCAATCTCCTCACCCTTAGTATAATATTTATTAACCATATTACTCCTCCATGAATGAAAGCACCCCAAGGGTGCATTTTTTAAAATTTTAATTTTTCACAAATAAACAGAGCTCTTAGCTTCAGATGGAGTTTTTACTCCAACTGAAGCTAAGAGATCGTTATCCAGGGACGTAGCTGCCGTTATCTCCCACTTTGTTAGAAGTGGCAGTGTTACGGCAGGTAGTCATCGGATAAAATATATCTTCTTTAATTTATTACCTATTTATCTGTCATCCATAACTTATTTATATATCTAATATTATTATACACCACCGCTCCTAATAGTGTAAAATTTATATGCCTATTATATAAATTTTCCATTCGCATGGAATTACCATTCTAGGCAGCCAAATAAAGGCTGCCTATTACCATGAGGAAATTGAGCAATTAAAGTTGTTTTAAAAATTGAAAATTTAATAATTGAGGATATCACTGGGTGCCACTACATTTTTTCTGGAGCCTCCATTCCAAGAAGATCAAGTCCTGTCTCCAAAACATCCTTAGTAAGTAATAAAAGCTTTATCCAGGACATCTTTTTATCTATATTTTCTTCTGAAATAATTTTATTATCATTGTAAAACTTATTAAACAAATTAGCTGTTTCATAAATATATTCACAAATTCTATTTGGTGCTTCATATGCAAAGGCCTGCTCCACTGTTTCATTGAAGGATGAAAGCTTTAACATTAAATCTCTTTCTACTCCACTATATGGCTTAGTGAATTTAGCTCCATGTTTACATATTTCATCAGCACTTTTATTTAAAATAGACTTAATTCTCACTACTGTATATAGTATATATGGACCTGTATTTCCTTCAAAGGATGAAAATCTATCTAGATCAAATACATAATCCTTTGTAATTTGATTTGACAAGTCCCCATATTTCAAGGCAGCTAACCCAACCTTCCTTGAAATTTCCTCCATTTCAGTTTCATCAATGGACTTGGTCTCTTTTAATTTTCCCTTTACATTACCTTTTATCATTTTTATTAAATCCTGAAGCCTCATTACTCCGCCCTCTCTTGTCTTAAAAGGTTTTCCATCTTTACCGTTCATCGTACCAAAACCTATAAAGTCAAGTTTTAACTTTTCACTTGCAATTTTTGTTTTTTCTGCGCATCTAAAAACCTGCTCAAAATGCAAGCTCTGTCTTTTATCAACAACATAAATTATTTGGTCCGGATCATATTCCTTAATTCTCTCCCATATAGTAGCCAAGTCGGTAGTACTATAAAGGGTGGCTCCATCAGATTTAAGGAGTATAAATGGAGGTATTGTATAAGTGTCACCTTCCTTAGCAACATCAATGACTAAGGCTCCTTGGCTCTCATAAGGATATTTATTTTTTTTAAGGTAATTTATCATTTCTCCAATATATTTTTGACTGTCACTTTCTCCCTTCCACAGGTCAAACTCAACATTTAGCTCGCCATAATTCTTTTTAAGGTCTGCAACAGAAACATTGAGAATATGTTTCCAAAGAGCAACATAACCAGCTCTTCCATTTTGCAGTTCATAGGTTGCCTTTCTAGCTTGTTCCATAGCATTTTCATCACTTTTAGCTAACTTACTTGCTGCAGGATATATTTCCTCCAGTTCATCTATAGTAAAAGGACCCTCCTTTGGATAATCTCCTTTAAAGCCTTCATCAAAATATGGCAAATCAGGCTTACGTCTTTGAACCTCAGAAATTACCATGCCTATCTGCAATCCCCAGTCCCCTAGATGCACATCTCCTATGACCTTATGCCCTAAGAACCTAGAAATTCTCTTTATGCTCTCACCAATTATTGCTGCACGAAGATGCCCTACATGAAGAGGTTTCGCAACATTCGCTCCGCCATAATCAACAATTATAGTTAAGGGTTCTGCCGCCTCCGTACAGCCGAGTTTTTTATCATTATGCATATCATTTAAATACTCAATTATAAAACTGTCCTTTAGAACAATATTTATAAAACCAGGCATAATAGCAGTAACCACTTCAAAGGCCTCAATATTATTTAATTCCTCTACAATTTCATTTGCAATTTTAATAGGCGGTTTTCTATATTTTTTTGCCGCCGCTAAAGCTCCATTGCATTGAAATTGACATAGATCAGGGCGGTTTGATACATTAACCCTGCCATATTCTCTATCATATCCGCATTTTTCGAATTTTTCTTGAACCAGATTATTTAATTTCTTGATTAAATATTCCATATTCTCACCTTCCAATAATTTTTAATACTTTTTTTAATCTTTAAACATACATCCAAACACACAAAGTTTTTAATACTTTTGTTTTTTAATGTTTAAACACACAAAGATTTTTTAATACTTTTTTCATAGCTACTTTTTACTATTTAGTTGTAAATAACTCTTTAGCTTTCTAAAATTTTAAAGCATATGATTATACTACAAAAGGTATTACATCACTTGAATTATGAAATTTATCTAAATTACTCCAATAAAAAAACCCATCTCTTTACTTAGAGACGGGTGTAATTCCGCGGTACCACTCAAATTGACTAAACATAGTCCACTCAAAACTTTAACGCAGCTTGCGGCTTGCCCTCACAAATTCACCTATACTAAAGGCATGCTCTGCTCAGGCAGCTCCTCCAAGGTTCTCTTCACCATAATCTTTCTTGCAGGACTTCCACTCTGTTCCTGCTCGCTGTAAGAATCCTCATGGCTACTTTCCTCTTCTTAGGATTTTTGACTATTCATTTGTTACCATATTATAGCCTAATACACCATAATTGTAAATATATTTTGAATATTCCTTCAAGGTAAATGCATTTTATAAACATAAACAAACAATGGGGACGGTTAACAACTTTTTCCCTTCTAAAGCTAAAAGTTGTTAACCGTCCCCATGTTTTTCTCCAATTTCCCCTTATTATTCCACAGTCTTTACGTAGGAATTCAAGGTAGCAAAGTAGTACAAGCAATAGATTGCAGCATATACAAGGGCTATTACTGCGTAACTCTTCATAAGGTCAAGTAAAAGCATCTTCTCAAGAGCATAGGTTGCAGGATATGTGCTTATAATTGCAACCACAAGTGGCGCTCCAAATAGCACTAATAATTCTTTTGATATTGCTTTCTTTATTTCTTTTTTACTTACTCCTATATTTCTAAGAGTCTTATATTTACTCTTATCTTCTCTAGCTTCCATGGTCATTTTGAAATATATTATGCTTCCTGTAGCCATGATGAATAATATTCCTATAAATAGTCCTATGAAAGCCATCATTCCTAAAAGCTTTAATCCATCGCTATAATGATCGTAAAATGTACGCAGTCCACTATCTTTAGACATGTTTTTAGCTAAATCAGCTACAAATTTCCCAGAAGAAAAATCATCTTCAAAAGTATATCCTGTCATATTAATAATGCTTCTTTTATTAACACTACTTTTCATTTCATTATATACATTATCTGTAACTACCACAGTCTTATTAAAGTGGTCCAACGATATAAATGGCTTTCCATCTGAGCCTACCACAGTCATTTTATAGTCCTTTTTTCCAACTTTCAAACTAATTTTTTCATTTGTAGATACTTCATTTTCAACGAAATTATTAATTTGAATAAAATAGCAATCACTATCAGATTTAAGGTTAGCTTTACGTTCAATGCCTTGATGCTCACTTAATTTATCAAATTCACTTTCATTTATTACATAAAAACCTCGTGCTATTTCTGAACTTTTATCAATCTCTACAATGTTAAGAAACTCAATACTATCTTTATGCTTAACTGATATTTCATTATGGTTTTTTAATATGCCATCAAAAGTACTCTGAGCCTTGTCCACATTAAAATATTCTACTGATAGAGGTCTCATGTATCTTGAATTCTGTTCACATTTTGTATAACTTCCTACACAAGTAACAAGGGCGCAAAGAGCCACTGTTGTAGTTATTGCTATTGTGCTAAGTGTACCTGCATTACCTCTATATCTATAATATAATTGAGACACTGATATAAGTTTTGTACCTTTGAAAAGCTTCCTCTCATTTTTCTTATTCATATGAATTATTAAAGATGTTGTAGATGTAAAAAATAATATTATTCCTACTACAACTAAAATCACTACTACAGGTGACTTTGTAATATCTGTAGGCAATTTTTTAATAGCTATATAATATCCTGAACCCATGCAAATCATAGCTAATATACTAAGTATAATAGTAACAAAAGATACCTTAAGCCCCTTTTCCACCTTCTTTGATGCATTAAAAAGGTCTATAAGGTTGCTTTTTCTTACCACAAATGCACCATGCAATGTTATTACCGCAAAAATTCCTAAAAATATTAAAACAGAAATTTTTAATGCCCTTAAATTCCACTGAAATGGCACATCTGCTGAAACCTTAATTATAAAAAATAGAAGCATAATAAAAAACTTCGTGAATACCAATCCTAGTACAACCCCTGTTATTAGGGATGCTAGCATTATCAATATATTTTCTAAAAAATTCAATCTAGATACTTGCTTTTTGGACATACCTAACAGCATATATGTAGCAAATTCCTTTTTTCTTGATTTAATAAAAAATGAGTTAGAATACCATATGAAAAAGGCTGAAAATAGTGCAATCATAGTGGCTCCCACATTAAAAAGTGTTATAAAATTTTTTACTCCACCTAAATTATCCTGTATATTTTTACTATACAAAATGGACATAAAAAGATAAACAATAAAAACACTGAAGGATGAACTTAAAAAGTACGCCCAATAATTTTTAAAATTGCTCCTAATATTCCTAATGGCCATACTAAATATTTTCATCAATGTCACCTCCAATTACAGACAACACCTTCAATAATTTCTGATAAAAGTCCTTTCTGGACATATCTCCCTTATATATTTCATTAAATAATTTCCCATCTTTTATAAATATAACTCTCTTACAATAGGATGCAGCAAATGTATCATGTGTTACCATAAGTATTGTGGCTTTGTTTTTTTCATTAAGATATTGCATAGCACTTAAAAGTTCCTTGGAGGATTTTGAATCCAAAGCACCAGTTGGCTCGTCTCCTAATATAAGTGATGGATTAGATATAATGGCTCTTGCCGCAGCAGCACGCTGTTTCTGTCCACCAGATACTTCATAGGGATGTTTATTTAAAACTTCACTTATCCCTAACTTAGACGTAATTTCTTTCAATCTCTTTTGTATTTCATCATAAGATGTGTTTGCTAAAGCAAGAGGTAGTACAATATTCTCCTTAAGTGTCATATTGTCCAGCAAGTTAAAATCCTGAAATATAAATCCAAGCTTATCCCTTCTAAATGCTGACAAATGAGGTTCCTTAAGCTGCGATATATCTCGTCCATCTATCTCCACTTTACCTGATGTAGGTTTATCAATGGTAGAAATAACATTTAAGAAAGTTGTTTTTCCTGAACCTGATGGTCCCATTATGCCTACAAACTCACCTTCATTAACCTTTAAATCTATATTATCTAAGGCAGTATATTTTACCCCTCCAAATCTTGAACCATAGACTTTTTTTAAATTTTGTATGTTTAATACTTCCATTTTACAACCATCCTTTCTATACTATTTATTTTACTTTCTGAGACCTAAAACTTATTAACCGTCCCCTACCTACTACTGCCTATACAAACTTCCTCTCTATACTATTTATTTTCCCTTTCCAAGCTCTAAAACTTATTAACCATCCCCTACTTTTTCTCTATTTTATCCTCTACTTTTCCCTAACTTGTCAACTTGTCCCCAACTATACGCCTAAACTTATTAACTTATCCACAACTATATACTTACTAGTTAATTACACACTAGACAACTAACTAGCCAACTAATTTCTTTATCCTTATCCCATTCTACTTAAACTCGATTTACTAGCCAACTAGCACACTAGCACACTAGACAACTAATTTCATTATGGCTCCTTCATCTACAACTATATTATATAAAAAAGCAAAATGCTCAGCCATTTTTTGACCTTACATTTTGCTCTTTAAACTTACATTTTTGTAATATTGATGTTTTTTAGGGTATAAATCGGGGACGGTTAACAACTTTTAGACTTTAATTTTAGCTAAAAGTTGTTAACCGTCCCCATCTTTGCTTATGCTTATGCTTATCACATATTAGCATACGATTTATACTTTCATACTACTCTTCTTTCCAAAGTGCTAATTTTCCCACTTGGGAAAATGCACATACGCACAAGTACCCTTTCCATACTGGGATTCTACAGTTATATAGTGATTTAATTTTTTAGCCAATTTTTGAGAAAGGTATAATCCCATACCTGTGGATTTTGAGTTAAAATTTCTTCCGTTGCTTCCTGTAAAGGCTTTTGTAAATAACCTTTCTATATCTTCCTTCTTAATTCCCCTTCCATTGTCCTCTACAATCAAAATCTTTTCTCGTTCATTTTCCACTGTACTGACCTTAACCATTGGCTTTGGGTTTTCATTGGTGTATTTAAGTGCATTAGAAATCAGCTGATCCACTATAAAAAGAATCCACTTTCTATCCGTATCCACCCACATATTAGAATCTACATTATTAACAAAACTTATATGTTTTCTTATGAAAATTATAGAGTGCTTTTTTACACTTTCCTTCACAACACTATCTAAAACCACTTCCGATATAATATAATCTTTAGAAAAGTTATCGCTTCGTGAATAGTAAAGAACCTTTTCAACATAATCATCTATTTTATCAATTTCTTCCTGAAGAGATAATAAACTTTCTCCATTATTATCCACGTTATCCGTCAGAAGCTTTAAAGTAGTTATAGGAGTTTTAATCTCATGCACCCAGGCGGTCATAAATTCATTATCCTCTACAACTTGATTTTCCATATCCCTTAAGGATACAACATAATATTTATATAAATCCTCTAAAATCTCCGCATAAACTTCATCCTTATACTCAGTAGGCCTAGGGAACATCGGCACTTTTTCCTTATTACTTTTAAACTTAAGAAGCTTCTTTATATATCTGTATTTCACGCTATAATCCCACACAAAATATATAATCAGCATAAAAAGTGACACAAAAATTATATACAGCATATTGGACTTTAACATTCTGTTGCTTCTATCAAGGTAAGTAGTCATAAATATAAATGTCATAAAAAAAATATAAAAAATCAACAATCTAAAGTTTTCTTTTAAATATTTTACAAAATTCATTTCACCATATACCCCTGATTCTTTACTGTCTTTATAAATTCCTCAATACCAACTTCACTAAGCTTTCTTCTAAGCCTATTTATATTAACAGTTAATGTATTATCGTCAATAAAGCTCTCATGCTCCCAAAGCTCCTGCATAAGTTTTTCTCTGCTAACTATGCTCTCATGATTTTTCATAAGCACATAAAGTATTTTAAACTCATTCTTTGTGAGTTCCAGCTTTTCCTCCTTGTAATATACCATATTATCTTTTAGTGAAAGCACTACCTCCTTATAATTTAGAGTATTCGTAGTTGCTTCTGTATAGGAGTATGCCCGCCTTAAAAGTGCATTTATCTTAGCCATAAGCACTTCCATTGAAAAAGGTTTTGTAAGGTAATCGTCTCCCCCCATATTTACAGCCATAACAATGTCCATATTTGTACTCCTGGATGATAAAAATAACACTGGTACCTTTGATATCTCTCTTATTTTACTGCACCAATGGAATCCATCATACTCTGGAAGGTTTATATCCATAATTACCAGTTGAGGCTTGATTTTGGAAAACTCCTGAAATATATCTCCAAAATCTTCAGCACAATGCACCTGAAACCCCCATTTTTCAATAGATGCCTTTAATATATCTCTTATTTTAGCCTCGTCTTCCACTATCATTATTTTGTACATACTAAAACCTCCATTTTTCCTGTGCTTCATCTGTTTTACCTATTTATTCTACCATACTTATTTATATTACATTCCGCTTTTACTATATTTTCACTATACTGCTAATTTTATTATACTGTTACAGTGCTAGATAAACAAATAAATTGGGGACGGTTAACAACTTTTAGCCTTTAATTTTAACTAAAAGTTGTTAACTGTCCCCATCTTCTACCTCTTCTAAAGATTGTAGCTCTCTACCTTTTGCCTTTTTAACGCTAAAAACTTGTTAACCGTCCCCTTGGTTTGATTTGATTGGTTGGTGCTTCCTCCTAAGCATATTCTTTTAAAACATTGTATACTCCGTCTTCATTATTGGTCTTTGCCACAAAGTTGGCGCCTTTTTTCACATCTTCCGGAGCATTACCCATGGCGTAACTGTAGTGGGCAGCGGCAAACATAGATAAATCGTTGTAATAATCTCCGAAAACCATTGTGTTCTTAGAATCTATGTTAAACTTTTCTTGAATAATTTTTATAGCACTTCCCTTGCTTGTCCCTTTGTTCATTATGTCTATCCACTTACTTCCGGATACAACAAATTCAAGATCATCATTTAGGTTTTTCTCTAAATAACTTATCATCTCTTCACTTACTCCATTAGGCATATGATAGGTTACCTTGTATACCGGTTCCCTTAGTTGACTAAAAGAATTTAACACCACTACCGGCACATGAACCGCCCCAAAAACGTCCATCATATACGGTGATGGATTTACTATATGAGCGGCATTTTCTGTGCCCAAAATCACAATTTCACCTAAATTAGGTTTTAATTCTACTATCCTATTAACATTTTCTTGTGAAATGCTTTTGGAGTAAATAACTTCACCATCATTGTTATATCTTATAAATGCCCCGTTATGAGTTATAAATATCATATCACTTTTAACCTTTTGGAAGTTAACCTTAAGCTGAGGATAAAACCTTCCACTAGCTGCTGCAAATATTATATTTTTCTTATTAAGCTTAGCAATTATATCAAATACCTGCTCATTTATTTTTCCATTGTCTTTTATCAATGTGCCATCCATATCTGTTGCTATAAATTTTATCATAAGTACAATCACCCTTTTTATCTATTCTTTTTATCTATTCTTTTTATACATTCCTTAATTTAAATTTTACCATAGTAAAAAAAATAGTTGAACCACTAAAATTCACAATTTTTTAAATTTAATAACATGAAATAAGTGATATAATACTTATTTATAGGCCTGTAAATATATTAAAGATTTTCAATCTAGGAAGTAACCCTCAATTGATAGAATTTACCTCCTGGAGTATGAAAATTTTCTTTGGCGGAATCATTTTATTCGGAGCACAAATTGCATGTCAGCAGACATTTCTTGCTCTGGGACAGGCAAAAATATCACTTTTGTTAGCATTACTTAGAAAAATAATACTCCTTATACCGTTCATCTTTATATTCCCTATATTTTTTGAAAATAAACTTAAGGGCGTATTGATGGCTGAACCAGTGGCAGATATATTAGCTGCTCTCTCAACTATAGTTTGTTTTACAATTTTTTATAAGAGAACTTTAAATAATAATGAGTTAAACATATGAGTAGTAAATTACCACTGATACAAGCAACGGTAGCTTCGTGAGGGATTTGATGTTTAGGTTTCCACCCTAAAGATTAAGGGGACGGTTAACAATTTTTAGCTAAATCTAAAGCTAAAAGTTGTTAACCGTCCCCATATCTATCCATCTTTGTTGTTAACTTATGCTTTGTTCCTTGATATACTAAACTCTTTCCCAATAAAACTAATTCCATATTTATATATTTTATCTATTCCTAAATCATAAATATCTGTTTCATATTGCTTTTCTTCTATTTGCAATAATGCTTCCTTAGCTTTTTCATCCAACTCTTCTTTACTATTTGCTTTTTTGAATTCCATAATTACTGCTGGTTTATCTTTTTCCCTAGGTACCATACTTAAATCAAATCTACCGTACCCACTTTCTCTATTAGATTTTATAATATAGCTATCTATAAGAAGTGTAGTAATTCCTAGCATAAATCCATGATAAAAACTTTCTGGGCTATCATGAAAACTTGTTGTTTTCAATAAAAGGCTGGTAAATATTTTTTCAAAAGTATCAACATCACCTAAAACTAGAGATTTTACCATCTTAATTTGTTCCATAGGATTTATTCCATTTGATATTTGTGTCATTATTTCTTGCCTATAAACAGTTCTGATTTCTTTATTAGGAATAGATAATCTAGCTACTGTAAACCCAAATTCATTTTGACGAACTTCATTTACCTTCAAATAACCTGCAAGAAGTAAAAAACTAAACAAATAATTATCCTCTTTATAAATATCTTTATAAATTATATTTGTATCTATTAATTCTTCAATCACAGAACCTTCCATTAACCTTATAAGATTTTCCTGTATCCTTGTATTCGAATTTTTAATTACATCATGTATTACATCATTGCTACTAGTATGAAGCCAATAAGCTTGAGGATTACTACTTTTATTGTCAATATAATTTATTATGGACCAAGGATTATATATCTGTGTTTCCCCAAAAACATAGCCATTATACCATTCTTTTACTACTTCAAATTCTTTTTCTCTTTGGTAATCTCTTAGCATTTTTACTATTTCATCTTCCGTAAATCCAAAGTATTCACTATATTGATTATCCAATAAAGTACGCACCTTAAGATTATTCATTCCACTAAATATACTCTCTTTACCAATCCTGAGTATACCTGTCATAATTGAAAAACTAATGTGATTATTATCCTTTACAGCTCCACTTAGCCAATTACGTATAAATTCTATTATTTTATCATAAAAACCATTTACGTAACCACTTTGAATTGGTACATCATATTCATCTAAAAGCAAAATCGGTGCAACGCCATAGTGCTTATCTAAATACTCTGTTAAGTATTTCAAAGAATTTTCATATTCACTTTCTTTAGCTATTCCCCTTCTTATTTTACTGAATATTTCCTTTTCAATTTCTGTTAGTCGATCACTTTCTGCTAAAAAAGCAAATCTGTCATATTCCTCTTCTATACATGCTTTAATTTTGCTATAAGTCATCTCCCATGTGCTATTTTTTATATCTTTTAAAGTAATAAATATAACTGGATATTTCCCTTGGTTTTTTATATACATTTCTCCTTGACTAAATATCTTTAAATCCTTAAACAAATAAGAATTATCCTTTTTTGTGTTTTCAAAGTAATACTTTAACATACTCATATTTATAGTTTTTCCAAAACGTCTTGGTCGCGTTAGTAATATTACTTTTGAACCATCATCTAATATTTCCTTAATAAGCAATGTTTTATCTACATAATAATAATTCTTTTCAATTATTTCTTTAAAATTACTTATTCCAATAGGCATCTTTTTCATGTATAATCACTTCCCATTTTTGATTAGGTATTTAATCTCTATAACCCTGTCTTCTTTAAATGGATATTCCATAAACTATATGATTTTATGAATTCTATGTTTCTGTGAACTACACCCCACTTATAGAGGATGGAATAATTCCGCACAACTAGGTCAAAAATCCTCTATATATTAATTATATTACCATACATGCTGCTAATTAAACATAGTAAATTAATAGTAGTAGAGTTACCCTTCTAATTCCTATCTCCTACCAATTTCATCCCCTCTATACCCCCTTCCTAGCCCCTTCAATCCTATTATTAAAATAATAATAATAATAAAAAGAAGAAATAAGATTAATACAAATAATAAAAAATATAATTAATAAAAAATATAATTAATAAAAAATAATCATCAGCATAATAAAAAATAATAGTTCCCTCCATAAATACTTTTTTGCTGCTGCTAAAAACTTTTCAAATATTTTTCTCAAAAGGTTTATTAAAACATTCATCAAAAAATTTATTAAAAGCTTATTAAAATATTCATCAAAAGTTTTATTAAAAGCTTATTAAAAAGTGGAATAAAATAACCAAATGCATATTTAGTTATTAAAGAAGTAAATTTATCCCATGACTAACCTTCAGCTGGAGAAAAATCCATCTGAAGCTAAGAGCTCTGTTTATCCGATGACTACCTGCCGTAACACTCCCACTTTTAACAAAGTGCGAGTTAACGCCAGCTACGTCCCTGGATAACGTTCTCTAACCTTCAGCTGGGGCAAAAAATCCATCTGAAGCTAAGAGCTCTGTTTATTTTTGCTATACATAAACAACGGTTTAAGCACTAGTGATGTTGCAAAAGACGGTGCTAAAGCTATAATTGCTTCTTTGTGATTAAAGGATGATAAATTTGGAGGGATAATCATGGCAGTATTTAGAATGTTTTATATAAACTTTTGGAGAGATGCTTTTGTAGTAGACCTAACCCCTGAGGAAAGGTATTTTTATATTTACACAATGACCAACCCTAATACCAATCAATGCGGCATCTATCAAATATCCAAGAAAACCATGGGCTTTGAAACTGGCTTTAATGAAGGTGAAGTGGACAATCTTTTAAATAGACTCACTGAGTGTGGGTACATAGAATACTCTGAAAGCTCAAAGGAAATTATGATAACAAACTGGATAAGGGAAAACTTTATAAACAGCCCAAACAATATAAAAAGCTTAAATGGCGAGCTTAAAAAAGTGGTAAGTAAGGACTTTCTACAAAAATTCTATAATATTTGTGCAGATGAGGAGTACCCTTTAGACAAGCTATTTCAAGGTATAAAACTGAATTCTGTAAGCAACACTTCCAAAACCATAGATACTGAAAATAATATTATAGACACTTCTATCACTATAAATTTCACAAGCACTATAAATACTCCAAGTATACCCGATGCTACAAAATCAAGCATTTCAAACACCATAAATAATACAAGCACTGCTTTAAATACCCTAGATACCTCAACCGATGCATCTTTAAACTATTCAGATGCTACTGAACATACTGCCGAAGCCCAAGATCCTCTTATACCTTTAGAGTCTAGCAGCGCCTTTGAGACCTTGGACCCTGCATTTAAAAGCCTTATAAAACTGTTTAGCAGCAACATTCATCCCATAACCCCTTTAGAATATGTAAAACTTTATGATTGGTCAAAGGACATAGATCCTGAAGCCATGGAAATAGCCATACTAGAGGCTGTAAATCACAACGCAAGAAGCATGAGCTATATTAATTGCATACTAAACAACTGGCTTTCTCTAGGAATTAAATCCAAAGCCCAAGTAGAAAATTACCAAAGGGAATGGAATGAAAAGCAAAGCAGAAACAAAGGCTTCAAAGATTACTCTTCTGAAGATTTCACTGGTAATCACAAAGGTTATGGCAATAGTAATTATCAAGGCTATAACGCTAGCAATCACCAAGGTTTTAATGCTAATAATCATCAAGACTACAACCCTGATAATCACCAAAATTATAGCAGCAATAATTACCAGAATTACAGCAGCAACTCTAATGACTGCAATGACGGAAATTACAGGGATTTCAACGGAAATTACTACTGCATTCCAAATGTATCTGCCTATGATTATGTGGAAATTCCTGAATTCGAAAATAAAGATGAATAGGGGGCGAAGAAGTGAATAAATTTTATAATCTTCAAATGGAAAGTGAACTTATAGGCGCTATGATACTAAAAAATGATTATATGCTAAAAATTATAGATATTTTAGAACCCCAGGACTTTTACGACAGCAAGCACAAGTTGATTTTTTCCGCTGCAATTAAGCTTTTTGAGGAAAACAAGGCTATAGAGATAACTTCCCTTTGCGAAAAACTAGGCTCCTCCCTTATTGATGCCGGTGGAATTTCCTATATAAGCAGCATAGTATCCAGCGCTCTGCCAACATTTAATATAAATTATTATGCTGCCACCCTGAAGGAAAAATCCACAAACAGAAAACTAAAGCTTCTTATGAAAAACGGAATAAATCTTATTGAAAAGGAAAATTCCTGCTCAGATAAAATCATGAACTATATGGAAGAAAACTTTTTCAAACTAAAAAATGTAAAAAAGCAAGACGATGGTGACTTAGTACCTGCTCTAGAATCCGTAATCAACAACATGGAACTTAGATATAAAAAAGGCGGCGGCATAAGGGGCATATCCACTGGTTATAAAAACCTTGATTATATGCTAGGCGGCCTTTCCTACAAGGATTTTATTTTACTAGCTGCAAGACCTTCCATGGGGAAAACCTCATTTGCACTAAATATAGCTTTAAATGTAGCTTCAAGAAAAAAAGAAAGAGTGGCTTTTTTCAACTTGGAAATGTCTAAAGAGCACGTGCTTGAAAGAGCCCTTTCCATATGTTCCGCTATTCCCTGTGACAATATAAAATATTCGGACCTATCAGACAAGCAATGGGTGGAAACTATAAATACCGCCAGTGCTTTAAGTTCCTGTCCCCTACACATATATGACAGCATTTTTGTGCTAAAGGATATAAAGAACGAATGTAAAAGGTTAAAGCTACAAAAGGGCCTTGACCTAGTGATCATAGATTATCTGCAGCTAATAGACTCCGGTGAAAGAAGTGAAAACCGCAGCATTGAGGTGGGCAAAATATCTCGCAGCCTAAAGCTTCTTGCCAAGGAGCTAGATGTAGCCGTAATTGCCCTGTCTCAACTATCAAGAGCTCCAGAAGCCAGAGCAAACCACAGACCCATGCTTTCTGACCTAAGAGAATCCGGCAACCTAGAGCAAGATGCGGACTTAGTAATGTTTCTCTACAGAGACTTCTACTACAATAAAGACAGCGAAGAAAAGGATATTATCGAAAACATAATTTCCAAAAGTAGAAACGGAAAAGTTGGGACGGTTAAGCTGAAATGGCATGAGAATTTGCAAAGAATTAGCTAAGCCAGAAATACCTTTGGCGAAGTACCTTTAGTAGTTTTTTACTGATTTACAATATAAATGTTATAATATTAATATATTAAGTTTTTGCATATTAAATTTTGCAATTATAAAAATCAATATACAAATCATAATTTAAATTTCAAATTATAATTTTAAATTTAAAACTTCCCACAAAATTGATAGATTTTCCCCCTACCTCACGTATATATAGTTGAGAAGCTTCTCAAGGAGGTTAACAAAATGCGGATAGATGACTCTAATTTTATAGACCAAATTAAAAAGAAAAACTCCAAGGCATTGGAATTTATAGTAAATACCTATGGAAACTTAGTATACAAGGTTGCCTATAGCGTTCTCTATAGAGGCAATGACATTAGCTGCATTGAAGAGTGTGTCAATGATGTGTTTTTATGCCTATGGAACAATATAGATAGCTTTGACCAAAGTAAGGGCAACTTTAAAAATTGGCTAATAGCAGTCACCAAATACAAAGCTATTGATTATAAACGAAAAATCTGCAGACAGGCAAATCCAGAATGTATAGATGATTATTCATTGGCGGATGATGAAAATACTGAAAAAATAATAATAGAAAAAGAAAATAGAGAGGAATTGCTTGCACTTATAAATTCCATGGACCCTGTAGACAGAGAAATATTTATAAGGAGATATTTCTTGGACGAGGAAATAACAAATATAGCAGATAAACTCTCCATTAGACGTTCTGCAGTAGATAATAGACTTTCAAGAGGACGAAAATCCTTAAAGAAAAAGTTTAGCGCTTTAAAGGGGGAATTATTTAATGAATGCTAATATAGAAGAAAAAGACATATTGAATTTACTAAATGGAATAGAAATGGATGAAAATCAATTTAATTCTATAGATGCGGATATGAGCGAGTTTTCTAAAAAGAAAATTATAAATAACCTAAAAGGTCAGGTAAATAGCAGCAAAAATAAGCGCTTAAAAAAGCTTAAATATGGTGCTGCAGCAGCGGCAGTAGGCTTTTGTTGCCTAATAGGAGTAGGCATAAAAAATCCAACTTTCGCGGATAATGTTCCTGTTTTAAATTCCATTATAGAAATCATAAATAAGAAACTAGGCTACGGAGGAGACTATAGCAAATATTCTCAAATGATAGGCAAAACCGCAACTTTTAATGGTCTTACCATGACCATACATGATGCTATATACGATGACTCTGGTCTTATGATAGGCTATACCTTAAAAGGAGCTGATGTAAAAAAACGTATGGAAAGCGGCAACTATGACTGGCCTTTCCTTGGAAATTATATTAAGATAAATGGAAAAATATCCACTCTAGCTGGAGGTGCTAATGGCGACTTTTTAGACGAAAACACATTGACAACTATAGCTACCTTAGATACAAAAAATAAAAAACTACCTAATAAATTGGATATAAGTATTAATATTAAATCTATTTTAGGAATAGACGGCAATTGGGATTTTAAATTCTCTGTTTCAAAAGACAAAATAGCTAAACATACAAAAATCTTTCATCCAAATAAAAGTATAAAATATGAAAATAGTTCTATAACCATAGATAAAGTAGTTCTAACCCCTATAAACACATCAATTTTTATTAGTGGTCATAGGGATAAACCCTCAGCTGAGGATGGCAATAATGATAACTTTTGGGATCATAATACCTGGTTTGTTTTGGATGATAAAGGAAATGAAGTGAAATTTAAAGGTAGTCATTATAGCAGCACTGATATTTTTAAAGGGTTTAAATACACCTTGGATTTAGATGCACTACAAAGAACTCCTAAGTATTTAACTGTAATTCCTTGCGATTTTACTAGCGAACTATCTGGTTCTGAATCTATGAAGGATATGGCTCAAGATGTAGTTCCTAAAGGCCTTAAGCACAACTCAGCTCCGTTAAAGAGCACCTTGCCTTTAGTTCTCCCTCAGGGCAATTTTGGTAAACTCACTATAACTGAAATACAAACTTCAAGCACCAAAACTACAGTTAAGTACACGGTGGACGGAAAATTCCCTAATTTTCAAGGCCAAAAACTTTTTATAAAGGACTCTAAAAATAAGTTACTTAAGCCACTAAGTCCATACAACAATATTGTAAAGGATAAAAACAATCCAAACACATTTACACTGGATTTTTCTTCTCTTAATCCTGATGAGGAATACACCATATGCACTACCCCTTTGGAAAATTATAAGCTAAGGGAAGATTTAAAATTCAATATAGAGCTTAAATGACTTAGAGATACAGGTTGGGTAAATAAGATCACCAAGGTTACTTTGTTAGTATTGAGGGTTGGGTAACTTTGGTGATTGGTTTTTATTTTGGAATTAGTTATTCCACTAGACATCTTTTTCACGTATAGTCACTTCCTGTTTTAAATTATATACTTAACTTCTGCAAAATAAAAAGTTGAATTGGTACTATTACCAAAAAATAAATATGGCACGCTGACTTTTTCCGTGTAAAATATAAGTTACAACACAAATATTACCCGGAGGTGGTCAGTATGCC
>NZ_CABDWS010000042.1 GCF_901447495.1 Haloimpatiens lingqiaonensis | reverse complement strand
ATTTTATGTAATGTAAAATTATCTGTAATTAAATAAAATTTATATTTTAAAAATTCAAATTTACCTATTATTAAATAAAAGTAATATCGAAAAGGTATAAATCTTTTTCAAAAGGTAAATAGTAATAATTAACAAAACTTCACAGAAGTACGTAAAAGTATGATAAAATTAATAAAAACCTTTTTAAAAAAGCAAAATAAAGTTGTAATTGGAAATATAAAATTAAATTTATACTGTAAAATTTAACTAAGAGTCCATGGCTTCAGCGTGAGCAAGTGGTGGACGAGTTTACAATTGCGGATTGCAAAAGGAATTAAATGGTCAAATAAAATGTGAAGGGAGTTGAAAAACCGTTAAATTAACACTGAACACACAAAGGATAGTGTTAATAGGTAGGGTGAGTTACATCCGAATTTAAGCCTTTGGAGTGTGGGACCAAACGAAAGTAGTATATCCAAACAAAAGTAGTATACCCTTTGGAAATACAAAATCGCACACGTTGAAAAAGGAAGTAAACATAAAGTTTACGTAACGGTAGAAAATATGATTAATAGAGTTGTATGGATAGTACTAGACAGCGTAGGTATGGGTGAAATGCCAGATGCATCAAAATATGGTGATGTGGGAGCCAATACCATAGGGAACGTATCTTCTAGATTGGGAGGATTAAAGCTTCCTAACATGGAGAAATTAGGACTTGGTAATATAGAAGGAATGAAAAATATAAATAAAGTGGATAATCCTGTAGGATGCTATGGAAGATTTGCTGAAGCCTCTGATGGAAAGGATACCACCACAGGACACTGGGAGATGGCAGGAATACAGCTAGACAAGGCATTCCCAACATATCCACAAGGATTTCCAAAGGAAATAATAGATGCTTTTGAAAAAGCTATAGGAACAAAAACCCTTGGTAATAAACCAGCATCAGGTACAGCTATTTTAGATGAACTTGGTGAAGAACACATAAAGACAGGATATCCAATAGTTTACACTTCAGCAGACAGTGTATTCCAAATAGCTGCTAATGAAGATGTTTACTCAGTGGAAGAATTATACAAAATGTGTCAAATAGCTAGAGATATGCTAGTAGGACAGCATGCTGTAGCTAGAGTTATAGCAAGACCTTTTGTAGGAAAGACAGCAGGAAACTTCACAAGAACTCCAAACAGAAGAGACTTTTCATTAAAACCAATACATGCAACAGTTTTAGACAACTTAAAGAGTGCAGGCCTAAATGTTATGGCAGTAGGTAAAATAGAGGACATATTCCAAGGCGCTGGAATCACAGAAGCAGTGCACACCACGGACAACATGGATGGAGTTGACAAGACTTTAGAATACATGAGAGCAAACAAAAAAGGACTTATATTCACAAACCTTGTAGATTTCGACATGAAGTGGGGACACAGAAATAATGTAGAGGAATATGGAAGAGGACTAGAAGCCTTTGACGTAAGATTAGCAGAAATAATGGCTGAAATGAAAGATGACGACGTACTATTCATAACAGCAGACCACGGCTGCGATCCAACTACAGAAGGCACAGACCACACAAGAGAATACGTTCCATTTTTAGCTTATGGTAAAGCGCTTTCTCAAGGCGTGGACCTAAAAACAAGAAAAACTTTCTCTGACATGGGTCAAACGGTAGCGGATATATTTAATGTGGAAGCTATAAGGAATGGGGAAAGCTTTTTAGAAATGATAAGTGAGAGGTAAGAAGAGACGGTGGAGAATGGACAGTTGACAGTGGACAGTTGACAATGGACAATGGACAATTGACAGTGAACGATTAAGAATTAAGAATTAAGAATTAGGAATTAATAATTAGGAATTAATAATTAATAATTAGGAATTAGGAATTAGAAATTAAGAATTAATAATTAAGAATTAATAATTAATAATTAAGAATTAAGAATTAGGAATTAAGAATTAAGAATTAGGAATTAAGAATTAGGAATTAAGAATTAGGAATTAAGAATTAGGAATTAAGAATTAAGAATTAAGAATTAAGAATTAATAATTAAGAATTAATAATTAAGAATTAAGAGTTAAGAGATGATCAGTGGGGTAGCACTGGTGAAAAAGGTTAGTAATAAATAGGAATATTAAAATATTGTTAGAATTTTTATCAACAGTTGAAAATTATATATTGTAGAATTGTATAGTTAGCCACTCTAAATTCGCTTAAATACGACAACGGACTTGTGAGTGGTTAATTATTGGGCAAAATACGGAAAATAATTTAATGTAATTAAATAAATATTCAAAAAATTTAACAATAGCATAAAAAATGTAGAAAAACAAAAGATAAAGTATAAAACAAAAAAATTAACAATAAATAAAAATACTAATAAACAAAAGATTAGACAAATTCAACAAACAAAAGATTAACCACAATGTAGGTATAACAATATCAGTTTAAACAAACATCTGAATTAAAGCCCAAATGAAAACAAAATTTAAATTTAAAAATAAAAAAAATAAGGCAAAATAAAAATAAATTATAAAAAAAGGAGAATAAAAAAGTGAACAGATTTATAGGTATTATAGGTTTAATTGTACTTCTAGCTGTTTGTTACCTTATTTCCAACAATAAAAAGAAGATAAACTGGAGATTGGTTGCTACAGGTATAACACTTCAATTCATATTTGCGTTATTAATATTAAAATTTCCTCCAGGAAGAGCAGCTTTTGAAGTTGTAAGTGGACTTATTACAAAGCTTCTAGACTTCACTAAGGAAGGAACAACCTTCTTATTTGGCGGACTTATGGACACAAACAAGGTGGGATACGTATTTGCACTTCAAGTGC
Organism: Haloimpatiens lingqiaonensis; assembly: GCF_901447495.1. Lineage (GTDB taxonomy): Bacteria > Bacillota > Clostridia > Clostridiales > Clostridiaceae > Haloimpatiens > Haloimpatiens lingqiaonensis. Next base: position 26,675 of record NZ_CABDWS010000042.1, on the reverse strand, counting down.
TTCCAACAATAATATTCTTCTCAGCTTTAATGAGCGTATTATATTACCTTGGAATAATGCAAAAATTAATATCAGTACTAGCAAAAGGAATAGTTAAACTTCTTGGAACTAGTGGAGCTGAAACATTATCAGCTGTGGCTAACATATTTGTTGGTCAAACAGAAGCGCCACTTGTTATAAAGCCTTTTGTAAAAACCATGACAAAATCAGAGCTTCTATCCATAATGGTAGGAGGCATGTGTACAGTAGCAGGCGGAGTTATGGCAGGATACGTTGCCATGGGAGTTAGCGCAGGACACTTAATGGCAGCCAGCATGATGGCAGCACCAGCAGGACTAGTAGTTTCAAAAATAATATGTCCAGAAGTAGAAGAGCCAGTAACAAAAGGAAAAATTCAAATAGAATTAGAAAACACTAGCTCAAACGTAATAGATGCAGCAGCTACAGGAGCAAGCGAAGGATTATCTCTTGCACTAAACGTAGCAGCAATGCTTTTAGCTTTCGTAGCATTAATAGCCCTTGTAAACTCAGCAATATCTTGGGTGGCGGCAATGCTTGGAGCTCCATATATAAACCTTGGATGGTTACTTGGAAGATTATTTGCACCATTAGCATTTTTAATGGGTGTACCATCTCAAGACATATTAAATGCAGGTAACTTAATAGGAACAAAGCTTGTATTAAATGAATTTGTTGCTTATGCAAACCTAGCACCACTGATAAAAGCAGGAGCATTACAACCAAAGACAATAATGATCCTAACTTATGCCCTTTGCGGATTTGCAAACATAAGCTCCATAGCTGTTCAAATAGGCGGAATTGGTGGTCTTGCACCAGAAAGACGTTCTGACATAGCTAAACTTGGAATAAGAGCATTGATAGGCGGATGCGTAACAACATTTATGACAGCAACCATTGCGGGATTGTTATTTTAGGTTAAGGGAAAGTGAAAAATGATAATTGACAATGGACAGTGGACAGTTAAGTGATAATTGACAATGGACAATGGACAATGGACAATTAATTAAGAATTAATAATTAATAATTAATAATTAATAATTAATATTTGATATTTGATATTTGATATTTGAACTTTGATCTTTAAAAAAAAGAGGGCTTAGGCCCTTTTTTTATTTTGCAATAGTTTTGTAATAATTTTTTCGGGTAATATATGATATTATAAAAGGGGGAAGTCTTTAGGTAGGATATGGTATAGGGTGATTTAAATAATATAGAATAACATTGATAGGTACTGGTACGTAAGTTGAATAATATAGAATAACACTTATAGGTACGGGAGAAGGTGCTGAAGGTGCTGGGGCGTAAGTTAAATAATACAAAATAACATGAGAGGACGATGAGATGAAAGAAATATTTTCAAAAGTAAAAAAGGCTTGGAAACTAGCCAAAGACTTTAAGCTCACTGGGGACATAGGAGTGATTGTAACCTCAATAATGATATTTATAAGGGGATTTTCTCTAATTTTATACTCCATATTCAGTGCAGAGAATATTTTAATGGACAAGTTTCCAGCAGTAGAAAAATTTAAAATAGGATGCATTTTATTTCTATTATCCATATTCATAGGCCTTAGTCTAATAGTCTTATCTGTAGAAATATTTTTAAGACTCCACAAAAGCTACAAAATAACACAGATATTTCTTATTTTAAATTTAATAGTATACTTTTTGTTGGGAGTAGACTATTTTGAAATGGGATTAATAGTTTTAACAGGCTTAATTTTAACAATAATAAAAGGTCACCTATACAGAGAATGGGCATCCTTTAGGAAAAGAAAATACGGAATTTTAATTATTTTATCATTTATATTTATAATAATGTACATGATGGCAGCACCTTTCTTGCAGGAAAGCTTTTTATCAGATGCCATCATAAGCAAAACACTATTTAAAAGAGGAAGAAGCTTTTTAGCTGCAGGAATATTCATCTATCTTATAACTTGGGCATTTTTACTTTTAAGAAATATTATAGTTTTCAGAGACAAGCTTAAAAATAAAGTAGCCCAGGAAGAATTAATTAAAGTAGAAGAATTTCTAAAAGAAAACAAAGGTGATGTAAACACCCATTTAGTGTTTTTAGGAGATAAGGCATTATTTTGGGGAATGAATGGCAAAGTGCTCATACAGTACTCAAAAATAGGGGATGCACTGGTGGCACTGGGAGACCCTATAGGAGAAGAAAAATATATAGGAGATGCCATTGAAGAATTTCAGGGCTTTGCCAATAGATTTACCCTAAGCACAGCCTTCTACAGAATAGGTAGAGATAAACTAGCACTATACCATGAAAATGGATACCATTTTTATAAGCTGGGAGAAGAAGCAGTGGTACCATTAGAAAACTTCGATTTAAAAGGAAAGAAAAAGCAGAATTTAAGAACTGCAAAAAACAAATTTGAAAGAGAAAACTACAGCTTCCAAATGGTGTACCCACCATATTCAGAAGAATTTTTAAAGGATCTGCAAGCAATATCCAATCAATGGTTGGATGGCAGAAAAGAGGATAAATTCTCCATAGGGTGGTTCCAAAAGGAATACCTAGACAAATCCTCTATAGGCATAATAAGAAATAGTGAAAATAAAGTAATAGCCTTTGCATCAACCTTGCCTTATTATGATGACAAAGAAACGGTATCCATAGACCTTATGAGATTTAAAAAGGACAGCCCTAATGGCATTATGGATTTACTATTTTTACACCTAATACTTTGGGCAAAGGATGAAGGCTATAAAAACTTCAGCTTAGGCATGGCTCCGCTGGCCAACGTGGGAGTATCAGATCACTGTCACACTGGAGAAAAATTTGCAAAATTTATATTCAACTATGGTAGCCACTGGTACAATTTTAAGGGCCTTAGATATTTCAAGGGCAAATTTGACCCTAACTGGACACCGAGATTTTTGGCTTACCCAAAGGTCATGTCACTGCCAGTATTGGCATTGAGCATTAATAGACATATTGGGAAAGGAAAGGAATAGGAAAATTGTGACGGAGTCAGAATTTTTAGAGTGCTAGAGTGCCAAAATTAGAGTGCTAGAGTGCTAGTGGGCTAGTGGGCTAGTGAAGGATAATTTTTCTTCATTGCATTACGAAAAATTTTGGAATTTAAAAAAGATAAATAACATAATTTCACAACGTGAAATTATGTTATCTCTTTTGGCTTAAATTAAATCTTTTATTGGCGGTAGCCAGGCTAAATATATAAATATCAGATATCAAATATCAAATATCAAATATCAAATAATGTGGATTTTCTTCATTTTATTCAGAAAATCTTTAAGTTAGAAAAAGGAAGGGCTCATAATATTTTTAGGCGAAGCCTTTCGAAAAGTTATATGATAACCATTAATATAAAATAGTAACTAAAATTCAATTTATTTTGCCGTAAGGCAGTTGATTGTATAAATCTTAATAAATCCTTCATTATTTGATATTTGATATTTGATATTTAATATTTCTATATTTCCCCTGGCTATCGCCAATAAAAGATTTTTAAGGCCCTTAAAGAAAAGCTATAACTACTTCGTTTAATGAAACAATTATACCTTTTCCAACTATACCATTTATTTAATTAAAGATTTTCCATAGCAAAGCGGCGGAAAATCCTCCTTTCCTAGCACCTAGTACCCAGTACCTAGTACCTAATCTTTTACTTCTTACTTAATTCTTAATTCTCAATTGTCAATTGTCAATTGTCCATTGTCCATTGTCAATTGTTCCTTAGTTCTTGGCGTATTGTTCAAGTCCAAAATTTCACATTTATCACGGAATTAAAAGCAGATTTTTCTTACGGCATTTCCTTCACAATTTATACTTTTTTGTGTTAAAATAAAATATGTATGAAAATTATAAATTGTAAGTATAAATTATAAGTATTAGAAAGAAGGCAGGGGTAAATATGTTGAAGACAATAAAAGTAAATTTAGACGAAGTTGAGTCAATGCTATACTTTTGGCAGGCTACAAGCGAAAAAGAAAGAGTTTCAGAACAGTACATGGCAGATGTAGCTGCAATGAAGGGTGTGTCAGCATCTTACGATGAAGATTTTAATGCAGAGTCTGTAAGAAAAGTTTTAAGCGCTATAACAAATAAAGAACTTCTATCTAAAAAGACAAAAAAAGAAGGTAGATTTTGGAACTATAACATGTGGGTAATGGAAGACTTAGAGTACACATTAGCTATGGTACAACCAGTTAAACAACTAAATTTAGATTCTTTAGTAGAAAAATTAAAGGATGTAGATTCTAAATATGAAGAGGTAGAAGTTAGATTTTCACCACTATCTTTAGAAGACTACATTATAAAAGACAATTCTTTAATAATAAACTTCTTCAAAGTTAAACCAAGTGACTTTGATGACAATACATTTATAGATGGAGTTGAAATTAAAGAATATATTTGTGAAAAATTAAAAGAAGTAATATCTAAATAATATAGCAATATGGGGAGCAGGTTTATAGTTGAACTTTGCTCCTCATTTCTCTTTTTAACTAAATTGTATAAATTTATCAAAAAACCCTTGACATCAAACCTAAGTTTGAGTAAAATGTAGTTACAGGATTTAACAAATTACAAATATTCCCGGGAAATATTATATATTTAAATCCTTGCAAAACAAAGACACTTAAAAACAAAGGCACTTAAAAATAAAGACACTTAAAAATAAAGGCATTTAAAAATCAATACATTTAAAAATCAATATACTTAATGAAATTTTACACATAAGACTAAAATAAAGTGATTTTATGGCAACCAAAGATTAGAAAAAAATAAGGGGTTTGAAAAAAGAAAGAAGGAAGGATTTATGAGAGATAAGGAAATGAAAGAAATGGAGTTAAATCAGTTGGTAGCTATGGCTCAGCAGGGGGACAATGAGGCTTTAAAGAAAATCATGGAAAGGTTCAAGGGTTTTATATGTAAGGTAGCTAAAGGAGTATACATCAAGGGCATGGATGAAGAAGATCTTAAACAAATGGGCTATATATCCATAATGCATGCCGTGGAAAAGTTTGATTTGGAAAAATCAAAAAATTTCACCACCTATGTGACCAATGCCATAAGAAATAACTATTACTATGAGATAAAGAAGAAGGGTATTGAGAGATTCGACGTAAGCTTAGAAACGCCAGTGGAGGACGGACTTACACTAGAGGACATGCTTCAAGGGGATATAGATCTTGAAAAGGGTTATTTAGAAAAAGAGCAGCTAGAAACACTAAAGGGAGCCATAAAAGAATTATCATTAGAAGAAAAAGAGCTTTTGCTAATTATATATAGAAATACCAAGGGCGCCTTAAAAGAATACGCAGAAACCAAAGGTCTATCCCAAAGTGCGGTTTACAAAAGAAAGGTAAATTTGTTCAAGAAAATGAGAAAACTTATGAAAGGCTATAGCATTTACTAATTTTTAATTAAATAGTTCCCTTTCTATATAGAAATGAATGAGAATTCAGTAAATATTAAATAATAAATATTAAGTAACAAATATTAAGTAACAAATATTAAGTAACAATTAAATAAACACAACAAAAAAATTAAAACCCTGTAGTAATTTCAATTAATTACCACAGGGTTTTAATTTTAAAAGTTTTAATTAAAAATAAAAAAAATAAATTTTTTTAATTGAAATAAAAGTAGAATGTAGTAGTGCACCATGTCGAAAATAACTAATAATTCAAGTAGAAAATGTAGAAAAAAAAAGATTACAGAACGAAGTTAAAAAAAATGTACAAACTGAAAAGGTTGTAGGAAATTAAATACAAAAAAAATTAGTATTATAGAATTAAATTTAAAAATAAAAAAATATTTACAAAAATTTCAAGGTGTTAACATAGGTTTACAAATTGTAAAATCCGTTGTAAAATTTATATTGAATGAGAGATAAAATGGTTTGGTATGTTGATATTGCCTTCCAAGTATTATTTTTCATTAATTTTTTTAAAGTTGCAGTATAAAACACTACATTAAATTTTTAATTTTAATATATGCTTTTAAAGCTCTAGCTTTACAATTCTTTTGATAAAAAAGTTTCTAAATTATATTTTAATTTCTAAATTAATGTATAATTCCATGAATAAATTAATATAAAATAAAGTGTACAAATTGCATTCAAAATATAACAAAATTATACAGGAATAAAGTATAAAGTTTAATGCGAAATATTGAAAAAATATCCATATGCAGAAACTTACATATAAAAATGCATAAATATTAATATTTTATTAAAGTATATTAAATTTTAAACGAAAAAAATATATGGACTATAATGTCTTAACGGAGGATTAAAATGCAAGAGGAAATAACACTGGACTTAAGAGAATTCTTTTGGATACTGAAGAAGAGAACTAAATTAATAATTAGTATAACCCTTTTGTCTACCATAATTGCAGGGGTTATAAGTTTTTTTGTTCTAACTCCGGTTTATCAGTCAAAGGTCAGCGTAGTTATTGGCAAAGGCAATGGAGGAAAGCAAGGGGTAGATTATCAATACCAGGAAGTAATGATGTATCAAAAGCTTGTAAAAACCTATGCAGAAATTGCAAAGCTTCAATCTGTGGCAGAGGACACTATTAAAAAAGGCAATTTGCAAATGACACCGGCACAGCTAAAGGACGTTATAAAAGTAACACCACAAGCTGACACTCAAATACTAGACATAGTAGTGGAAAATACAGATCCTAACAAGGCGAAGGTAATAGCAGACATATTCACAGAGGAATTCATAAAAAAATCTTCCAGCTCAATACCTGGTGGAGAAGTTAAAGTGTTGGACGAGGCTCAAGTTTCAAATAACCCTATAAAGCCTAATAAAAAATTAAACATAGCCATAGCATTTTTCTTGGGGCTAATGGTATCTGTGGGACTAACATTCCTTTTGGAATACATGGACAATACCATTAAAACCGATGAAGATGTGGTAAGAGTTTTGGACATGCCTGTTATGGGCACAATTCCAGAATACAAATAAGGGGAGGGGGATTAACTTGCTTATAATAGAAAAAAGTCCTAAATCTATACCAGCAGAAGCCTTTAGAACGTTAAGAACCAATATACAATATGCATCTTTCGACAAAGAGGTAAAAACATTACTAGTAACCAGCGCAGGGCCAGGAGAAGGAAAATCCACCACTGCAGCCAACTTGGCTCTTTCCATAGCGGAAACAGGCAAGACGGTGCTTTTAGTAGACTGTGACCTAAGAAGACCTAGTTTACATAAAAAATTCAACATATCCAATGAAGCAGGTATAACCAATTTCCTTTTAGGAGAAGTGACCTTTGAACAGGCCACTAAGGTTTACAAAAACAAGTTATTTATAATGACAGCAGGAAACATACCGCCAAACCCGGCGGAAATGCTTTCTTCAAATAAATTAAAGAATTTTCTACAAAAGATTTCGCAGCAATTCGATACAGTAATAATAGACAGTCCTCCAGTAATGGCAGTTACCGATGCACAAATACTTTCCACCATAACTGATGGGGTAATTTTGGTAGTTAATTCTGGAGAAACAGAAAAGTCCATGGCATTAAAGGCGAAGGAATCACTTATGAAAGTAAATGCAAATATACTAGGAGTGGTTTTAAATAGATTCAAATCAGAAAATGGCAAGAACTATGGCTATGGATATTATTACTATTACCACGAAGATGAAAAGGGCAAGGTAAAAAAGAAAAAGAAGAAAAAGGAGTAGGATTTTATGATAGATATACATTGTCATATAATTCCTGAAATAGATGATGGCTCAAGAGATATTTTATGCAGTATAGACATGGCAAAAATGGCCTATGAGGATGGTGTAAAGAAGATAATAGCCACGCCTCATTTTTATGCCAATCATTACGAAAATTCTTTTTTTAGCATAGAAGAAAAATTACATATGCTAAATTCAGAATTAAAAAATAATGAAATAAATTTAGAAATTTTGCCAGGACAGGAAATTTTCTTGGACAACCATCTGCTAAACTTGTATAAGAAGGGAATTATAAATACTCTTAACAAAAATAACAAATACATGCTTTTGGAAACAGACTTCACCACTTTTCCAAAGGAACATATGGATTTAATATACGAAATGAGAATCAAGGGCATAAGAACCATAATAGCCCATCCAGAAAGATATCTTTATGTGCAAAAGGACATAGAAAGCCTAAATCCATTTATAGAGGAAGGCTGCCTATTCCAGCTAAATGCCGGCAGTATCATGGGTGTCTATGGAAAAGAAGTTAAGAAGACCTCAAAACTTCTAATAGAAAAGGGCCTATGCGACTTTGTAGCCTCCGATGCCCACGGTGTAGGCAAAAGAAATCCAAAGTTGAGAGAATGTTACGATTTCATAGAAAACAATTATGAGTACATTTATGATGACATTTTGGAGAATGCCGGGGCGGTGGTTAATGGGTTTGAGATTGAGAAGAGGCATGAGGTTGTTAAAGTGAGGAGGAGAGGGTTCTTTGGGATATTTAAGTGACAATGGACAATTGACAATGGACAATGGACAGTGGACAATTGACGATTGACGATTGACAATTGACGATTGACAATTGACAGTGGACAATTAAGAAGAAGTAAGTAATTAGCTAAGAGGTAAAAAATAATAACTAAGAAGTAAAAAATAATAACTAAGAAGTAACTAATAGGTAATAACTAAGAACTATTCACTCTTACTTCTTACCTCTTACCTATCAAAGTGAAGGGTTGGTGGCAAAAATAAAGGATTTAGGAAAATGGAAAAAACCTATATTGATAATAATAGATGCGGTACTTGTGAATTTATCATATATATTAGCTTTATACTTTAGGTATAACTATAGTGTATTTAAAAATTATGCCAGCAATTATAAGGATATAGCCATAATAGTTACATTAATTTATATATTTATATTTTATATATTTAAATTTTATGAAAGCATATGGAGTTATGCCAGTATAGATGAATTCATGTTGGTTATAGGTGGATGCTTGGTTTCAAATCTTGTGACCATGGTATTCTTACGTATGACTTCCTTAGGATTTGCCTATGGTGTAAGCATAGTAGCCTGTGCCTTTAGCATCTTGTTCATAGTTGGATTTAGAATATCCGTTAGAATATACCACAGATTTACCAACATACTAGACTGCAACGCCAACAAAAATAAGTTAAAAAGAGCCATGATAATAGGAGCAGGAGCAGCAGCATCCATAGTCATAAGAGAAATGAAAGACAACACCAATAGAAAATACCTGCCAGTGGCACTAATTGACGACGATCCTTACAAAGTGGGAAAAAATGTACTAGGCGTAAAGGTAATGGGCGTAAGAAAAGACATTATAGAAGTAGCCAAGGAACAGGCAATAGAAAATATAATAATTGCCATTCCATCCATTGATGAAAATGACAAAAAAGAAATATTAGACATATGTAAGGAAACTGGCTGCAAGATTCAAATTATCCCAAGTGTCCATGAGGTAATCGACGGCAAAACATCCCTAAATCAAATTAGAGATGTGGACATTGAAGACTTATTAGGAAGAAAGCCTATACAGCTGGATATGGAAGGAATATCAGACTATATAAAGGGAAAATGCATCCTGGTAACAGGAGGGGGAGGCTCCATAGGTTCAGAACTATGCCGCCAAATCTCCAAATTTAATCCAAAAACTCTTATTATATTTGATATATACGAAAACAACGCCTATGACATACAAAATGAGCTTAGATACAAATATCCAAACTTAGACTTAAAAGTATTGATAGGCTCTGTAAGAGATAAGAAAAGACTAAACTATATATTTACCAAATACTCCCCAGAGGTGGTATTCCATGCAGCAGCTCATAAACATGTGCCTCTTATGGAAGATAGCCCAATGGAAGCAATAAAAAACAACGTATTTGGTACCTTCAATGTGGCTAGCTGTGCAGATGAATTTGGAGTTAAAAGATTTGTTTTAATATCCACAGACAAGGCAGTAAACCCAACCAATGTAATGGGTGCTACCAAGAGAATGTGTGAAATGATAATACAGTCCATGGACAAGGTAAGCAGTACTCAATTTGTAGCCGTTAGATTTGGAAATGTACTAGGCAGTAATGGTTCTGTTATACCACTGTTTAAAAAGCAAATAGCCCATGGAGGCCCTGTAACAGTAACTCATAAGGAAATAACAAGATTCTTCATGACCATACCAGAAGCATCCCAATTAGTGCTTCAAGCTGGAGCCTTTGCAAAGGGTGGCGAAATATTTGTTTTGGACATGGGTGAGTCAGTTAAAATATATGACTTAGCCTGTGATTTAATAAGACTTTCAGGCTTTGAGCCTAACAAGGACATGAACATTGAAATCTCCGGACTTAGACCAGGAGAAAAGCTATATGAAGAGCTTTTAATGAGTGAAGAGGGCTTAACCAACACAAAACATGAAAAAATATTTATAGGAAAGCCAACCTTCAGTGACATTCATGAGCTAAGAACCCATATGATGGAGCTAAGTAGCATCATGGAGGGTGATAATGTAGAGAAGCTTATACAAAAGATTGAGGATATTGTGCCGACTTATCAGAGGAAGGCGGAAGGTCAGGTGGCGGCTAGTGTGTAGGTTGTTGATATTGGGAGCTGGCGGCCATGGAAGAGTTGTAGCAGAAGCAGCAGAATTAGAAGGCAAATGGGAAGAAATAGCCTTCTTAGATGACAGGGAAGACATAAAAAGCATATATAACTTCCCTATTGTGGGCAAAATGAAAGATTACTCTAATTTATTGGATGAATACAAATATGCCTTTGTAGCCATAGGGAACAACCCAAAAAGATTAGAACTTATAGATAATCTTAAAGGAGAAGGCTTTAATATACCAAACATTATTCATCCTAGGGCAATAGTTAGTAAATACAGCAAATTAGATTTGGGAACGGTTGTTTTGGCAGGAGCTATAGTTAATACAGGTGCAAGCATTGGCAGAGGATGCATCATAAACATAAATGCTACTGTGGATCATGACTCAGAAATAGGTTCTGGAGTTCATATAGGCTCCGGTGCCGTAGTAAGAAGCATGGCCAAGGTAGGAAAGCTATCAACCATTGGAGCTGCAGCCTGTGTCAAATCAGCTACTGTTTTAAAAGATAAATTTATATTACAAGAAGGAAGTGTTATTTAAAATATTTTGGGATTGGGGGTCAAATGTATATGAAACGGTTTTTGGATGTATTATTTAGTTTAGTGTTATTAATAATATTATCACCTTTGTTTTTAATAATATCCATATTAATAAAGTTAAATTCCAAAGGAACAGTATTTTTTACTCAAATGAGAATAGGCAGGAATAATAATTTATTTAAATTTTATAAGTTTAGAACCATGAGAGTTGGAACTCCCAATGTGGCAACAGATGAGCTAGGCGATGCAAAAAGCTACATAACATCTGTTGGAAAGGTATTAAGAAAAACAAGCTTAGATGAAATTCCACAATTAATCAACATACTTAAAGGCGATATGACCTTTGTGGGACCAAGACCAGCTTTGTACAACCAGTACAATTTAAAAGAGCTTAGAACTAAGGCAGGGGTACATGCATTGGTACCAGGAGTTACTGGATGGGCACAAATTAATGGAAGAGATCACAACGATGATTTCCAAAAGACAGAGCTAGACAGGTATTATTTAAATCATAAATCCTTAAAATTAGATTTAAAGATAGTATTAATGACTGTATTCAAAGTGCTTAGAGCCGAGGGCATCCTTGAAGGTGGAAATAAAAGGCCACAGGTTATGGAGCAGGCAGTTGAGCACAAGGAAAGCATGAGCATTTAAATAGTAGGCAAAGGGGCGACTATATTTGCAGCTACAGCATAAGGAATGTTGGTATGTATTGTTTGTAAATACCAATCAAGAGGAAAAAGTAAAAGAAATTCTCCAAAGAACCATGGGTGAGGAATACAAGTTCATAGTTCCCACCAGAGAACTTAGGGAGAGAAAAGATGGACAGTGGCGCAATGTAAAAAGAAGGCTATTTCCAGGCTATGTTTTGATAAAGGGCATAATGAATGTAGATGTTTATTATAAACTTAAAAAAACACCTGGCATAATAAAGCTACTGAGAAGTGAAGATGAAGTTTTAACAGTTGATGAAAGAGAACTAAGGGTACTAAAGATACTCATAGATAACGAAGATAATAATATAGGAATTTCTAAATTATATAAACAAAATGACAACATAAGAATAACAGCAGGCCCTTTGGTAGGACTAGAGGGGCAAATATTAAAAGTGGATTCAAGAAAAGGCAGAGCTAAGGTGAATCTTAGCTTTATGAATGAGGAAAGAGTTGTGGAACTGGGTGTAGAGTTGGTGGACAAAATCTGATGTGGACTTTGGGTGTTTCGGCCCCAGAGGAGGCGGAGGAGGTTATAGGTAGCTGATGTAGCATGATTGAGGTTATGTGAAGGGGCGAAGCTATAGCCAGAGGGCAGTGGAAGGTTATAGTGTGATCAAAAAATTTATGTAACGTTGGTTTAAAAAAGGATTAAGTGGAAAGTATTTAAAGTAATAATAAATCCTACTTTAAACAATAAATACAGAGGTGATATGATCATGCTATTAATTAAGTCAGGCATTATAAAGAAAAACTATAATAAAGGTTTTACTTTGATTGAAATTATAGTTGTTATTTCGATTATAGCAATTTTATGTGCTATAATTACACCGACTTATTTTAAATATACAAAATATGCCAAAGGAAAAGTTTGCAATGTGAATTGCTTACAGTTAGAGAGAAGTTACAATTTATATTTGGAAAAAGAAAATATTGAACACAATGATGTTATTTTTGAACAGTTTCTACAAAATCAAGGTAAAAATATATGTCCAGAACATGGACATATGATTTATGTGGATGGGAAAGTGCAGTGCAGTGTTCATGTAGGGGATAATGGAAAGAAGGGAAATGAGGAGGAGGTGCCGTTTTTGGAATAGTGGTTGAGTGAATGGTGAGGACGAAGTGAGAATGGGGAAGGGATTAGAAGTCCTCAAACCCAGTGATAGCAAGGGTTTTAGAGGTTGAATATGTATCGGAAATATTTTAAGAAGGGTGTAGGGTATTACCATTCATGCATTGGTAGTATGGGAAGCCTTGATAAATAAGGGGTTTGAGAGTTAATTGATAATTTAGATAAGAAGGTAGGTGAAACCGTAGTGAAAAAAATACTTATTACTGGTGCTAATAGTTATATAGGGACAAGCTTTGAGAAATGGTTAGATAAAAGTGAATACATAGTTGATACGGTTGATATGATTGATGGAAGTTGGAAGAAAAAAGATTTCTCGGGGTATGATGTGGTATTTCATGTGGCGGGTATAGCGCACATAAAAGAAACTAAAGAGAATGCAGAACTTTATTATAAAGTAAATAGAGATTTAGTATATGAAGTTGCTCAAAAGTCAAAGAATGATGGAGTTAAGCAATTCATATTTTTAAGTTCCATGAGTGTTTATGGAATGGAAACTGGTGTTATTAATAAAGATACTGTACCAATGCCTAAAAGTAATTATGGTAAGTCTAAACTTCAAGCGGAAGAATTAATAGCACCACTTCAAGATTCTACATTTAATATTGCAGTTTTAAGACCACCTATGATATACGGGCAAGGGTGTAAGGGTAATTATGTTAGGTTAGAAAAGTTTGCATTGAAATCGCCTATTTTTCCAGATATAAAAAATAAACGAAGTATGATTTATATAGATAATTTATGTGAATTTGTGAAGCTACTTATTGATGATTGTAGTAGTGGATTATTTTTACCTCAAAATGAGGAGTATGTTTGTACTTCAGATATGGTTAGAGAGATAGCTGAAGCACATGGTAAGAAGATACATATGACTAAGTTATTTAATCCGTTATTAAGGGTACTGAAGGTTAGTACGGTTAATAAGGTATTTGGGGACTTGGTGTATGAGAGAGATAATAGTGTAGTAGAAATAACTGAAACGAATACTGTTTCAGGGTAATGGAGAAGTGATTATGAAAAAAGTATTGTTTGTGGCACATGTTGTAAAACGCCATTTTATGTTATTTCATATTCCTTACATAAAATGGTTTAAAGAGAATGGTTATGAAACACATGTATGTGCCAACAATGATTATGAAAATAAAGAGGATTGTAATATTCCTTATTGTGATAAATATTATGACCTACCGTTTCAAAGGTCACCTTTTAGTGCTAAAAATATAACTGCGTATAAAGAGTTGAAAAAATTAATTGATGAAAATGAGTATGATATTATTCATTGCCACACTCCCGTTGGTGGTGTGCTAACAAGGTTAGCGGCTAGGGGAGCGCGCAAAAGAGGGACAAAGGTTATTTATACAGCTCATGGATTCCACTTTTTTAAAGGAGCACCACTTATAAATTGGATGTTGTTTTATCCAGTTGAGAAGTTTTGTGCAAGGTTTACTGATGTACTTATAACTATTAATAAAGAAGATTATGATATAGCGCAAAAGTTTAAAGCTGGAAGAGTTGAGTATGTTCCGGGGGTAGGTGTAGATACTAAGAAGTTTAGTGAAGTTGTTGTTGATAAAGAAGCTAAAAGACGAGAATTAGGTTTGTCAGAAGATGCTTTTGTTGTGCTTTCAGTTGGTGAACTTAGTAAAAGAAAAAATCATGAAGTTGTCATTAAAGCTTTATCCAGGCTAAAAGATAAAAATATAGTTTACCTTATTTGTGGCCAAGGTGATTTAGAGCAACATTTAAAGAATTTATCAGAAGGACAGGGTGTCACTGTTAAATTTTTAGGATTTAGACGAGACATTCCAGAGATATCGGCTCTTGCTGATTTGTTTATATTTCCTTCATTACAAGAAGGACTACCTGTTGGCTTAATGGAGGCTATGGCGAGAGGTTTGCCAGTTGTTTGTTCTAAGGTAAGAGGAAATGTTGATTTAATTGAAGATGGTAAGGGTGGATATTTAGTTGGAACTGATGATGTTGATGGATTTGCAGAAAGCATTGATAAAGTTATAAATGAAGTTAAGTTATGTAGAGAGTTTGGAGAATACAATGTTCAAGAAGTTGTAAAATATGATAAAGAAAATGTTGAGAAACAAATGGCAAATATATATATAAGTTTATAGAAGGGTTGAGTTTATGATAAATAAGAGTGTTGTATTTTTACGTTCTAATCCAGTTAATCCAGATCCGCGTGTTGAAAAAGAGGCAAATAGCCTTATTAAGGAAGGATACAATGTAATAGTAGTAGCTTGGGATAGAAGTGAAAAGTACAAGATGAAAGAAGCTAATTTAGATTTGGAAAATGGGAGTGCTAAAATATATAGATTTGGAATACCTGCTACATATGGTGGTGGAATGAAGAGTAATTTAAAAGCACTAATTTTATTTCAAATTCGTTTAATACAATGGCTATTTAGATATAGAAAACAATATGATATAATACATGCTTGTGATTTTGATACAGCTTTTGTTGCATCCAAATGTTCAAAAATATTAAATAAGAAATTGATTTATGATATATTTGATTACTATGTTGATGCGTTTACAGTACCCAAAAGACTAAAAAAAATTATTGAAAGCTTGGATCAGCGAGTTATAAATTCCGCTGATGGAGTTATAATTTGTACAGAAAAAAGGAAAGAACAGATAAAGGGAACTAATCCTAAGAGGTTAGCTATTATACATAATTCTCCTGCTTTTTCAAACTTGGGAAAGCATTATTTTGAATTAAATCAAGAGAAGATTAAGATCGCATACGTTGGAGTATTACTGGAAGGTAGATTATTAAAAGAGTTAGCCAATGTAATTATAAATAATACTAATTTAGAATTGCATATAGGGGGGTTTGGAAAGTTAGAAAGGTATTTTGAAGAGCTTTCATTGAAGTATAAAAATGTTATATATTATGGAAAGCTTGAATATTCAAAAACAATAGAGTTAGAGAATAGTTGTGATATTATGACCGCAATATATGATCCGAGAATTCCAAATCATTATTATGCAGCTCCAAATAAATTTTACGAAGCATTAATGCTTGGTAAACCAGTTATTATGGTTAAAAACACTGGGATGGATGAGGTTGTTTCTCAAAATAGCATCGGTGAGGTAATAGATTATAATTCAGAAAGTCTTGAAGCTGGCATAAATAATTTGATTAGTAGAAAATCTTCATGGAAAGATATATGCCAAAATATGAAGCAACTGTATAAAGGAAATTACAGTTGGGATGAGATGGAAAAAAGATTAATTAGCTTATATAAAAGTATAGGAAATATGCAAAAAAAATAGTTTTTTATATACGTTGGTTTACTGTAAGTAATAACGCACTTACATAAATGGTAGTTATTTATGTAATAGAAGCTATTTTATATTCAAAGGAGAACTAAAATGATAAAAATTAATAGAAATAAATATGAGGAAAATGTTATAGAGCAGAAAACAATAACAAAAAAAGTAAAAGTAATATCAGCAATCGTGCTTACTATTCTTCCTATACTTTCACCATATGCATTCTTTGGACCAATAACTTTAAATATGATAATAATGGGTGTATCTGTATTTTTTTTGGTAATCTTTAAAGCAAAAATTAATAAAAATATAGTAATTCCAGTATCACTTCTATGGACAACTCATATGGGTTTATCACTATTTTCTACATTTATTACTACTTTTAATATATCATTAATTAATTCAATTGTTTTAATAAGTTATAGTGTTTTATGCATTAGTTTTTTATGGTGTAATTGTGATTTTGAAATATTCACAAAATATGCTAATTTTTTTGGAGTCATAAGTTGTATTTTTATATTTATACAAGCCATTTTTTTAGCAATTGGCTTAGAACCACCTACTGGTAGATTGTTTAATTTAAAGCTTCTAGATTATGCTGGATTTGTAACAACAACTTGGGGATTTAGATTAAATTCTATATTTCAGGAGCCTTCGTATTTTGCTGTATTTTCATTACCTTTGCTAGCGATTAGTTTGAAGAAGAATAAATTTAAACTCTATTTACTATATACAATAGCATTGATTTTGAGTTCATCTAGTTTGGGGATAATAGGAGCTATTATTATTACAGTGGAACATTTTTTAATTGAAAAAAGAAATATAAAACAATTGCTTTTAATTATAATGGCGGTTTTTATATTTCATATTATCATGTATAGTACAATGGACTATTATTATAATTCATTTAATAGAAGTTTAGATAAATTACTATCAATATTTGAAAGTAGCAATGATACTAGACTTACTGGGCAAGTAGCGCTCTTTAATTATTTACCAATTATTAATCAAATAATTGGTGTTGGAGTAAATCAAATGCAAAATTATTTTTCAGGAATTATTTATGGGGTTTATAACTATAGTAATTCTTTTGTTGTTACACTAATTAATACAGGAATAATTGGTGTGTTGATGTATTTAATATTTATTTTTTATACAGTAAATAGAGCAAAGAAAACAAATAGATTAATTTTCGTATTAATATTTATAATGGTAGCCACAACGGACTATTTTATTTATAACTATTTTTTCTTTTATATTTTAACATTTATTTATTTGAATAATGAAAGTAGGGTGAGTAATGAGAATATTATTCGTAACATTGAGAGCAATAGAAATAAACTCGTCAGTTACAATAAGTAACATTGGATTACTAAAGGGTTTACTTGAACTAGGTTGTGAAATAGATTTGTTAATGCCTGAAGTTAGTGAAAACTTAAAACAATATGATCCAGTAAAAGGTATTATAGATGAACTAAATGTGTTGCGTATCAAAGGTAATGCAGTTTATGAAAATTTGGTAACAGGAAATTCGAACAAGGCAAAAAAGATTTTTGTAGATTTTTTAAGAAAAGTATTTTATAAAATTAGCCTGCATGATAATACAATAAGATTAGTTAATAATGCAGATATAAGTATTCTAAATGGAAAAAAATATGATCTTGTTATATCTACTTCTGATCCTAAAACATCTCATATGTTTACAGAGAGATTGATAAAGCAGGGATTACGATACAATATTTGGCTACAACACTGGGGAGATCCGTTAAGTATAGATATAACAAAAGAAAATATTTATCCAAAATCATATATTATGTTTAAAGAAAAGCAGATTATCTCTTGTTCAGATTTAATAGTTTATGTTTCACCATTAACAGAGAAAATACAAGGAACATTGTTTCCTAAATACAAAAATAAAATGTTTTTTATTCCATTACCTTATGATAAAGAAAAATTATATAAAAAAACTAAAAATAAAAAGTTTACAATAGGATATTTTGGAGATTACAATTCAAAATCAAGAAATATAATGCCTTTATATAATTTTTGTGTACAAAACTCTAACTATAATTTGATAATTGCAGGGAGTACGGACTTGTCTTTAATAGAAAAAGAGAACATTAAGATATTACCTAGAATTAGGCAGGATCAGATTAATGAATTAGAAGAGAAATGTGATATCCTTGCATGTATTTGTAATAAATCTGGCACTCAAATACCTGGAAAATTATACTACTATTCTGGTACAAATAAACCAATAATGACAATATTGGATGGTGAATATAAAGAGGAAATTAAAAACTATTTATTAAAATATAACAGGTTTAATATCTGTGAGAATAATAGCAAAAGCATAAGTGAAACAATTAGTGAATTATCTAAAATAAATAGTACTTATGAGCCATGTATAGATTTTTCACCAAAAGAGATAGCAAGAAAATTATTGCAATTAGTTGAAGATAAGATGCAGGAGATGAAAAAATGCCAAAAATAACTGTTGCTATACCTATATATAATGCGGGAAAATATTTAGAAAATTGCATTAAAAGTGTTATGAATCAAACATTTGAAGAATTGCAGATTCTATTAATTAATGATGGATCTACTGATAATAGCGGTGAAATATGTGATATATATGCTAAAAAAGATTTACGAATTGAAGTATATCATAAAGAAAATGCAGGTGTTTCAGAAACAAGAAATTTTGCAATTACAAAAGCTGAAGGTAAATATATATGTTTTGTAGATTCTGATGATGAAATAGATAAATGCATGATAGAAAATTTATACGAATCAATAGAAATATTTAATGCAGATATGGCAATATGTGGACATAAAAGTGTGTGTGTAGAAAAAGATAAGAGAAAGGTTATTGAGCATGAGTGCTCAGAGTTTAATGGAACTACGAAAGAATTTTTAGATGTAATTGATGTATTTTTAAATAGTGAATCTGTTCAAGGACCGTGTGGAAAATTATATAAAGTAAGCACAATTCAAAATAATAAAATACATTTTCCAATTGAGTTAAGTTTTGGAGAAGATACGATGTTTGTCTATAGTTACTTAAGAGTTTGTAATAGTATTGTATCAATTCCTAACTGTTATTATTCATATATGAAGTGGAATTATACCTCTCTTTCATCAACAGTTAGAGAAGATAAAATAAATATATATCTGCAGTTATATGATGAACTTAAATATTTGCTAGAGAAGTTTAACATTACGAATAAACAAGATATGATTGAAAAAAAAATATGTGTTTCAGCGATTAGTTGTATAACAGAATTATATGATACAAATAAAAATATAACAAAAAAACTAAAAAGAAATATTATTAGCACCACTATTTTTAATGAAAAAGTTTTATACTGTTTTAGCAAGCAGAGTAACTCTAATAAACAAAATAGGTTAATATATTTTTTAGCAAAAAGAAAATTAATTGGAATTTTACAATTGTATTTTAATATTAAAGAGTTTATTAGGAAAAAATATGGTTATTTATATACTCGATTGAAAGCTAAAGCTAATTCGTGTTTATGAAGAATGGAGAATGTTTATGAAAAAAGTAATGCTCGTTTTTGGTACAAGACCAGAGGCAATAAAGATGTGCCCTTTAGTAAAGGAACTAAAGACACGAAAAAATATTAAAACAATTGTATGTGTAACTGGACAGCATCGTCAAATGCTTGATCAAGTACTTGAAGCCTTTGATGTTGTGCCTGATTATGATTTATCAATAATGAAGGATAAACAGACTCTGTTTGATGTAACAACTAATATTTTAAACAGAATTAAAGAGGTGCTTGAAGAAGTTAAGCCTGATGTGGTATTAGTTCATGGAGATACTTCAACTACATTTGTAACTTCATTAGCTTGTTTCTACTTAAATATACCTGTGGGTCACGTTGAAGCAGGACTTAGAACTTACAATATAGACTCACCATTCCCAGAAGAATTTAATAGACAAGCCGTTGGGATAATAGCAAAGTATAATTTTGCTCCAACTGAACTATCAAAAGAGAATTTATTGAAAGAAGGTAAAGAACCTACTTCAATATATGTTACTGGAAACACAGCAATAGATGCTTTAAAGACTACTGTTAGAGAGGATTATACTCATGAACAGCTTAAGTGGGCATCAGATAGTAGGCTTATCATGATAACTGCTCATAGGAGAGAAAATCTTGGACAGCCTATGAAAAATATGTTTAGAGCTATTAAGAGAATAGTAGATGAACATCCAGATATTAAAGCTATATATCCTATTCATATGAATCCAGTAGTAAGAGAAGCTGCAAACGAAATTTTTGGAGAGTGTGATAGGATAAGGATAATAGAACCACTTGATGTACTAGATTTTCATAACTTCTTGTCAAGAGCTTACTTAATTTTAACAGACAGTGGTGGAATTCAAGAAGAGGCTCCAAGTTTAGGTAAACCTGTTCTTGTAATGAGAGATACTACAGAAAGACCAGAAGGCATAGCCGCGGGAACCTTAAAGCTTGTAGGTACTGATGAAGATACTATTTATAATACATTTAAGGTATTACTAGAGGATAAAACAGAGTATGAAAAAATGAGTCATGCAAGTAATCCGTATGGTGATGGACTTGCAAGTAAGAGGATAGCCAATATAATGATTAGTAGATTAGAATAAAATCTAGTTATTGTAATTTAAATATATAAGTTATTTATATAATATATAGGAGAGAGATATATGAAAATAAAAGTAGAACATATAATAAATACGTTTAATTACGGAAGTTTAATGATGGCAGTAAATACATTAAATTATCTAAAACAAAATTTAGAAGAAGTAGAGTTTTATGTGGACAGTAGTACAAGGGATGATTTAGAGAGACTAAAAAAAGAAACTAAAATTAGTGATATAAAAATAGCACCTAAGTATGATATAGTGAGAAATAATATAATAACTAAGATAATAGGTAGCCTAAAAAAAAGCTATATAGAAAGTAGAATATATGATGTTAAAATTATATTAGGAGGAGATGATATTTCAGAGTATTATATAAAGGAAGGTTGGTTAATTTTGTTTCCAATTATGTTTATTAATAGTATAAAATTGAAAACTATTTTATTAGGACAAACAATAGGACCTTTCACAAGTTATAGGAAAGCATTGGCTAGATTAGCTCTTAATAAATCAAAGATATATACGAGAGATGATAATTGTCTAAAATATATAAAGTCATTAGGAATTAAAAATGCTAAAAAGGGAAGAGATTTAGCTTTTTTAGAATTACCTATTCAAACAGAATCAAATAGTATATTAAATAAGTATGAATTATTAAAAAATCAATATATTACTATAGTACCATCTGGACTAACTAGATGCTATACAAGTAATAATACAGTTTATATAAATGAGCAATATAATATAATTAAAAGGTTAATGGCTAATGAAAGGTTAATGAAGAAAAAAATAGTATTATTGGCTCATGTTAAAGATGAGGGCGTAGCTGATAGAATAATTATTGAACAAATAGAGAAAAAACTAACCGAAGAGGAAAAAAGTAGAATTATACTAATTAAAGAAGATATTTTAGCATCAGAGGCAAGAGCAATTCTAGGAAATGGCTTATTCACTATAACAGGAAGAATGCATGCCGCGGTATCTACATTTTATATGAGAAAGCCGGCAGTATCTTTATCATATAGTGCAAAATATTCGGGAGTTATAGGTGATGGACTAGATATGAACGAATTAGTTATAGAATCAGCAGATGATAAATTATGGGAAGATGGTGAGATAAGTAGGTTAGTAAATGAAAAAGTAGAATATATATTAAATAATTATGATGACTTATTTAGTAAAATAGATATTAAAGTTTCGGAAACAAGTAAAATAGTAGAAGAGCAACTAGAGGATTTATTAAATGAAATAAAGAAAATACAAGCCTCAAAAAGGAAATAGCGTCAGAAAGTTGGATGATTAATGGTGTCAAGATTAAAATGTACTGCTAAGAATATTTTTTTTGGTTATGTTTCTAGCATTATTTCATTATTATTAGGGTTTATTTCAAGAACAATTTTTATAAAAATTTTAAGTACTACATATCTTGGTGTAAACGGGTTGTTTATAAATGTTCTGGGAGTTCTTTCTTTTGCAGAATTAGGTATAGGGACAGCTATGAATTATAGTTTATATAAACCTGTTGCCGAGAAAGATATTGAAAAGCTAAAATCTTTAATGGATTTTTACAAAATTGCATACAGAGTTATTGCATTAGTAGTAACCATAATTGGATTGACTTTATTACCATTCTTAAAATATATAGTAAAGGATCCTGGTAATGTTGGAAATATATCAGTTTACTATCTGATATTTTTATTTAATACTGTAACTAGTTATTTTGTAAGTTATAAATTCAGTTTAGTGAATGCAGAACAGAAGAATTATATATTTTCTAATATAAATACTATTACTTCTTTTGTCACAGTAATAATGCAAATAATTACTTTAATTTTATTTAAAAATTTTCTGTATTATTTGTTAGTAGCAGCGGTTATAGGATTAATTCAAAAGATATTTATAAATAGATATTTGAATAAAAAATATCCTTATTTACTAGATAAAAATACAAAAAAAATAACTAAAGAGGAATTAAAACCTATAAAAACAAATGTTATTGCTCTTATTTGGCATAAGATTGGTGAAATAAGTATTTATCAGACTGATAATATTGTTATATCAACTTTTATAAATGTAACAACAGTTGGTATTATTTCAAATTATAATTTACTAATTACTTCAGTAAGTACATTTATTACTATTATATTCAATTCAGCAATTGCAAGTTTAGGGAATTTAATGGCTACTGAAGATGTGTCGAAACAATATAATACATTTAAAGTGTATCGTTTTGCTGCATTTTGGCTTTATGGATTTAGCTCTATTGCTTTTTATATATTACTTTCTCCTTTTATTACACTATGGATTGGAAGTGAAATGATTATTTCTGACTTCACAGTATTATTGATAATGATAAATTATTATATGGTAGGACATAGGATTTGCATTAACAATATAAAGTCAGCTGGAGGAATATTTGATCAGGATAAATATGTTGCATTATTACAAGGAGTGGTAAATTTAGTTGTGTCAATCATAATGGTAAAATTAATAGGACTTCCAGGTGTCTATATTGGAACAATTATGTCAGGAATACTTGCTACAGTTATAAAGCCAATAATCGTTTATAAATATGCCTTTCAAAAGGATGTAAGATACTATTTTATTGATGGATTAAAATTTGCTAGTGCTGTTACATTTTCCTTGGTAATATGCTGGATAATAAAATACAATATTATTAAGAATGTAACAATGTTTAATTTTATTGTTATGATGGTCGTAGTTACTTTAGTACCTAATTTTTTATTTCTACTGTTTTTTAGAAAAAATGATGAGTTTATATATATAAAAAATATTATTTTATCAAAGATAAGTAGGAGGTAGCTATGGGAGAACCACTAGTGAGTATTATTACGCCTTGTTATAATGGCGAAAAATATGTTCAACGCTTTTTAGAATCAGTTTTAAATCAATCATATAATAACATTGAGTTGATTTTCATAAATGATGGTTCAATCGATAAAACAGAAGAAGTTGTGATGTCATATGAGTCTAAATTTAAAGAGAGAAATATAGACTTTAAATATATATATCAGGAAAATAAAGGGCAAGCAGCAGCTTTAAACCAAGGTTTAAAAATATTTAGAGGGGATTATTTAACTTGGCCTGATGCCGATGACTTCTTAGCGACGGATTCTATTGAAAAAAGAGTTGAGTTTTTACAAAATAATAAAGAATATGGTTTAGTTAGAAGTGATATGAATATATTTAATGAATTTGATTTAAATAAATCTATAGGATTTATATCAGGCAAAAATTCAAATAGATTTAAAGAGCATATTTTTGTTGATTTGATAAAAGAACATACATATTGTTCAAATGGATGCTATATGGTTAGAACAAATGCTTTTTTAGATGTAAATCCCAATAAAAAAATATATGTATCATCAGCGGGACAAAATTGGCAAATGCTATTGCCTGTTACGTATAAATATAAATGTGGGTACATAGATGAACCATTATATAATTACATTGTAAGAAAGGATAGTCATTCTAGACAAGAAGAATTTAAGAGTGAAATTTTAAATAAAACATACAAACATGAGGAACTTTTAAAAGTAGTTATAAAGGAAATGATGATAGAAGATGAAAATTACCATTTAAGTATAATTGATAAGAAGTATTTAAGAAAAAGATTATTACTTGCTTATGAGTATAAAGATAAAGAACTATTAGAGCAACAATATAGAATTTTGAAAAAGAATAAATATGAAAATATAGTTGACAACATTGTATATATTAGAGGTAAGTTTAAATTTATAGATTATGTATTCAAGGTAATGGCGCTTCCAATAAAAGTGAAAAATAAAGTAAAGAGGTTGTTTTATGATTAAAATAAGTAAAAAGCAAGATTGCTCTGGATGCCATGCTTGTTCTAATGTGTGTCCTGTTAATTGTATTGCAATGATAGAGGATAAAGAAGGCTTTTTATATCCTGAAGTTGATAGTACTAAATGTATAAATTGTTCTTTATGTGAAAATGTATGTCCGATAGTTAACAATAAAGAACGAGTTAATGAAACTGTATCTTATGCATGTATAAATAAGAATGAAACCATAAGATTTGAAAGCTCATCAGGTGGTGTATTTTCACTTTTAGCTGAAAGTATAATAAATAGTGGAGGAACTGTATTTGGAGCTGCATTTGACCATGAGTTTAAATTAAAGCATAGCTATACAGATAAAATTGAAGATTTAGCTAAATTTAGAGGTTCAAAATATTTACAGAGTAAAATTGGTGATACATATAAGCAAGCTAAAGAGTTTCTTGATAAAGGTATTACGGTATTGTTTTCTGGAACTCCTTGTCAGATATCTGGTTTAGTGTCTTATTTAAGAAAAGAATATGACAATTTAATATGTTTAGATATAATATGCCATGGAGTACCCTCGCCTAAAGTTTTCAAAATGTATAGGAGCGAACTTGAAAAAAAGTATGGGGAGAATACAAAAAGAATAAGTTTCAGAGATAAACATTATGGCTGGAAGTTATTCTCCGTATCGCTATTATTTAATAACAATATTGAATATAGGGAAAATCTTACGCAGGATATATATATGAAAGGATTTTTGCATAATTTATATCTTCGACCATCTTGCTATGATTGTAAATCCAAAACATTAAATAGATTAAGTGATATAACTATTGCAGATTTTTGGGGAATTGAAAATATTGCTGCTGAATTAGATGATGATAAGGGAACGTCACTGGTTTTAATTAATTCGGATAAAGGAAAAGTGATATTTGAGGAATTACAAAATAAAATGGTAGTTAAACAAGTAGAATGTGAAGAAGCTATAAAATATAATTCAGCTGCTATAAAATCTGTACCTATTAATACTAATCGCGATAGATTTTTTAAAGAATTAGACTTCTATCCATGTGAAATAAGTAAATTAATAAATAAATATACCAAGACAAGTTTTGCTAAAAAAGTATATCAGAAAATTAGAGGCATTTTATTGAAGATTAAAAAGATAATATTGAAATAGTAGATAGAAGACTAGGAGACATAGATTCTTGTTATGCTGATGCTAGCAAGGCTGAAAGGGAACTTGGGTGGACTGCTAAAAGAGGTATATTAGCTGGCAGAAAAAGTCTTCCGTTTCACTACAGCCTTTTTCTGGCAGCACCCCTGGCAGGTTGTGCGAAAATCCATGATTTATGGTATAATTTAATATATAAGTATTAAATTTCTATTAAGGGGTTGTTGCAATGAATTATATTCATGGTGATGATAGAAAACAAACAAAAATTGAAATAATGGAAGACTATGTTGATAACGATAGTGAAGTAAGAATTATTGATAAAATAATTGATGTTATGAATATAGAAAGTATGGGTTTCAAAGTTGGAAATAACGATGAAGTGGGACGACCTAAATTCAATCCAAAAGATTTATTGAAATTGTACATTTATGGATATTTTTATGGAGTAAGATCATCACGTAAATTAGCAAAACAGTGCCTTATTAATAGGGAAGTTATTTGGTTAATTAAAGGTATTAAACCTAAGTATAGAGTTATTGCAGATTTTAGAAAAGAAAATGTTGAAGCTCTTGAAAATGTTTTTAAAAAGTTTTTTAATTACTGTATTGAACTGGGTTTGTATGGTAAAGAACTAATTGTTATAGATGGTACTAAAGTAGAGGCTTCCGCATCTAAGAGAAAAAATTACAGCTTAAATAAGCTATCTAAAATGAAGGAAATAACTCAAAATAAAATTGAAGAATATA
>NZ_CABDWS010000041.1 GCF_901447495.1 Haloimpatiens lingqiaonensis | reverse complement strand
CATTTTGGACTAAATTACTTATTTCAAAATAGGTTTCTCTAAAATCTCTATTTATCAAAAACTTTTCTTTGGCTTTTTTCAAATTTGTATTTATAGTTCTATTGTTATTTATATTTAACTTTTCTTTTACTCTATCTGTATAATTGCATTTATATTTCCTCATCATCAAAAACAGTAGATACTTACAATTATTATCCTTCAGTATAGTGAAAATATCATCTTTTTCTATACCTTTCACTTCACAAATAGCTCTTATTATCAATTCATATTTTTCTTCTATAGACATAAAAAATTCCTCCATACTCTTTTATATATGATTATAGACATATTTTCATATATTTAAACCTGGAGGAATTATTGTAAAACTATTTTTCTATTTTAAATTTTTTTATTTTATATTGTAGGGTTTGTCTTGGTATTCCTAAAGCTCTAGATGCCTTAGAAATATTAAAATCATCTACTATCAATTGACTTTGTATATATTCTTTTTCCATAAGCTCTAATTTTTCTTTAAGTGTTTTGGGTACATTCAAGTTTTTACTACATTTTTGCAAATCCTTATTATTTATATAGCCACTATCTTTATAGTTAAAAATTTCTTCTATAACGTGTTCAAGCTCTCTAATATTTCCGTTCCACTCTAAGTTAATCATACAATTCAAAGAATCTTCTTCTATTCCAATTATATTTTTGTTAAATATATTATTATACTTATTTATAAAATGATATATAAGTAATTTTATATCTTCTCTTCTCTCCCTTAGTGGTGGTATATTTAATCTTATAACATTTAATCTATAATACAAATCTTCTCTTAGTTTACCTTCTTTTATTATCTTCTCTGGTTTTTCATTTAGTGAAGCTATTACTCTAACATCCAAAGATATTTCTTCTTCTCCACCTACTTTTCTTATAACACCCTCTTGAAGAAACCTCAAAAGCTTACCTTGAAATTCTTTTGGCATAGAATTTAATTCATCTAAATAAAGTGTTCCCTTGTGGGCTAATTCCAAAATACCCTTTCCCTCTTCTGCTCCAGTAAAACTTCCTTTAACTGTTCCAAACATAGTGCTTTCAAATAAGCTTTCAGGTATAGCAGCACAATTTTCAACAATAAAAGGTTCACATTTTCTTAAAGACTCTTTATGAATAGCCTGTACAAACATTTCCTTACCAACTCCAGTTTCACCATATATAAGCACTGGAGAAGATGACTGTGCTGCCTTATAAGCTTTATTTTTTTGTTCTAATAGTTTCTTGCTAACTCCTACTATATCCATAAAATCATACATATAAGGTTCATTTTTTTTCATGGATTTTTTATTATTTTCTTTTATACATTTTAAACTTCCTTGTTGAGAATTAAAATATATTATGCTAATAATTCCTTGTAATTTTTTGTTATGAAATATAGGATAAGAAGAATTCATATTAATGAATTCTTCTCCCTTATAATTAATATAATGTTCTTCCTTATAAAGCACTGGCTTTTTAGTCTTTAAAGCTTTAACTATTCCTGTAGAATTTTTTATTAAATTAGGATACACTTGAAGTATATTTTTACTTTGGCATGACCTATTAATATTATGATTTTTTTCTAAAGAGGAATTTATAAATACTATATCTAAATCATTATCTAGTACCATAATCCCATGTTTTATCCCTTCAAAAAACATGAATAAAGATTCATCAATCATACTCTTCAACCCTTTTACTCTATTATTGAGTTTTTATTTTTATTTCTAATAATGTATTTTGTATGGCATCACCTAATGTTCCCAAACTATAATCCACCAATATATGGCCACCCTCTTCATTCATATTTATATCTAATTTATTAGTTTCAAGCTCTAACTGAAGCATACCATAGGGTGTATTATATAAAATAGTATCCCTTAATTTGTTTTTAAAGTTCATTTTGGTGCTAGTAGTACCCATTCTTATAAGAGATACCTTTTCCGGAGAAATTTTCAGTGTAGTAGTAGTTCCTTCCATTCCAGATATCTCTGTTTCGTCATAAACTGCATAAAAGGAATTCCCTTTTTTATAAAACTTTCCTGGAGTCACCACTTCTATTTTATCCTGTTCTTCTCCTTTTATTTTGCTAGTAACTGAAATAATAGCCTTCTTGTTCACATAATCACTCTCATTTCTTACTTTATCATATACTTTTCCAGTTCTTCTTCAGTAGCAGAAGAGACTTCTATAAAATTATTAGATGGATGTTTATATTTACCATATCTTATTACTAGTTTTTCTTCATCTTTTCCCTTAGAATACCTAGCAGTAACCTTTGCTGCAAGATTTATATCCTCTTCTCCTGCCTCTCCAACTAAAACTACCATAGACCCTTTGTAATCTTTAGCAAGAAATATAGTATCTTGCTCTGTTAATAGCTTTTTTAACATTTCTCCCTCTTCTGCAGTTCTGGTAGAAATTATCTTAGCATTAGGGGTTATTCTAAAATGTCTTCCTATTTTTAATAATTCTAATTCTCTATTTTCAGGTTCTTCCTTTCTTTCTAAAAGCTCCTTTAATCTTATGGAATAATTAGGCTCTGTCAACTTGCAACCTCCTGCTGGTGAAGGGTAATCTTTTATGCCCCACTTTTCAGCAAGTTCCATTTGATCTTTTCTTCCTCTGCCGCTTATGCCTAAAAGTCTTTCCCTGTCAACTAATCCGTCTAACTCCATTTGAGTTGGAGGCAGTATTTTAGCTGAAAGAGGTCTTAGTATTTTATCAGCAAATCCTGATTCTTTTTTTACTATATTTAAAGAAGATTTATTTTGAGACATAGGTCTTTGATTTAAAACCTCACCTGTTATTATAAAATCCGCTTCTAATTCTTCCAACATTTTCCCAGCATAATGCATCATCAAAGCATGACAGTCAATGCAAGGATTCATGTTTTTCCCATGACCATGCTTAGGATTTTTAACTACTTGAAAATGTTCCTTTGAAAAATCCACCACTTTTAAAGGTATATCTATTTGCTTTGTCATTCTCACAGCATTTTCCTCATTAAAAAAGTGTGATTTAAAGCATATTCCTATTACCTCTATTCCCTGCTCTTTAACTAATTTAGCAGCTAATATACTATCTAATCCTCCTGATATTAAGGCAAGTGCTCTTGTCATAAAATCAACCTCACAATTCTTTATTTTTTAATTATTGTTCCTCTCCATAGCTAATTCTATAAGCTCAGTTATCAAACTGTTATATTTTTTGCCTTCATTTTCCCACATCTTAGGATACATACTTATACTAGTAAATCCTGGAATAGTATTTACTTCATTAAGATATATTTCATCTGTATCCTTATCTACTAAAAAATCTACTCTAGACATTCCTGCACAATCCAGCATTTTATATATATCAACAGCAATACTTTTGATTTCTTCTAATTTTTTTACACTAAAATTAGCCGGTATTAATAGCTTAGAGCTAGAATTTTTATATTTTGAGTCATAATCATAAAAATCTCTATCTGGTACCACTTCTCCTGGAGTTGCAGCTATAGGTCTTTCATTTCCTAAAACGGCTACCTCCACTTCTCTAGCATTTATAGTCTTTTCAACTAATATCTTTCTATCATACTTCAATGCTTCTTCTAGACCCTTTTCTGTTTCTTTTTCATTGTAGGCCTTTGTAATACCTACAGATGAACCACTATTAGAAGGTTTTATAAATACAGGAAAATTTAATTTATTCTTTATCTTCTCTATTATGTTTTCCTTATTTTCTTCAAAATCAATTTTATTTACTACTACATAATCAGCTTGTCTAATTCCAAAGTTCTCTAATACATATTTTGTATATACTTTATCCATACAAACCGCTGAAGACATGACTCCAGGGCCAACACATGGTATTCCTATAAGTTTACACATGCCCTGTATAGTACCATCCTCTCCATACAATCCATGAAGCACAGGAAATACCACATCTACCTCTTTATTAAATAAAACTTTATATCCCTCTGCTTCTTTATTTTCTTCATCCATTTCCCATTTTCCTTCAGGAATATTGTTTATATCCCCATTATACTTAAACCACTGACCTTCTTTTGTTATTCCTATTACACATACATCAAATTTATCTCTATCTATATTTTTCAAAACAGATGTAGCTGAAACTCTAGAAACCTCATGTTCAGTAGATTTTCCACCAAATAGAACTGCAACTCTTGTCTTCATTATTCTCTCTCCTTATTCTATCACATTAATATTTGAATTAATTCACAACTCAACTTTCACAGTTATAAAAATATAAAATTTTCAGGTAAGTAATACTCCTTACTTTTTACCTATTACTTCTTATATTCTATATTATAGAACTTAAAATTTATATGCGAAAGTTGAGTTAATAACCTTACTAAATAATAGTTTAGTTATTTTTCACTAGTTTATCAACATTTTTTAAATAAAAAATACTAATAAAGTAGATTTTATAGTAAACAGGGGCTTCCGCACTAAGAATAAATACTACAGTATACTATGCTAGGTTTAAATTTTCAGCACAATATATCGTATATAAATTCTTTAATGCAGTAGCCCCATTACTGTTTCTTATACCTCACAATCTATTATCTCCAAAAGCTTAATTTCGATAATTACTACATTATTTATCTATGGGCTTATGTCACTAATATTTTAATTATACTATATTGTAAGATTTCCATTTGGTGTATTAATTATTTGTATTATTCTTTCTTCATAGCCAGTTAAAGCATTTATATAAACTATAAATTGTTTATCTTTATAATTACCTTTAAATTCGTAACATAGCACTTCCTTGTTTGTTTCCGTTGGTATAATAGCAAGTCTTGTGGAATCCACTGCCAATCTCTTACCAACCTTTTTTCTAGCTTCTTCTAAGCTTATCTTTGGTTTAGGAATTTTTCTTCCCTCCTCATGTGATATCAAATATTTTTCTGATTCTATTCCTATTATATCTCCATTATCTAAAGCTATTTTTAATTTTATCTGATCAGGATATACTGTCACATCTCCTTGCTTATAAACATAATTAATAAGCGCTGTACTGTCATATTTCAACGTATAGCTAGGTTCCATGTTTTTATATCCGGATTTTTCTAAAAAATTCTTACCATATTCTACTGCTTTATCAATGTTTATTTTATCTTTTCCAACATTTTTATTATCTAGTAAATACACTATTCTTCCACCATTTTTAGATACTTCACATATAATATTTCTATTTTTATCTCCCTTAATATCTGCTTCAAATCTATATGAATCTATATTTACTTTATTCTCTTCCCCTTTTAAATTTATATTTTGTATTTTATCTTTACCTATGATTTCTACAACATAATTCTTAGCTTTATCCGCTGAAATCTTCTTTTCTTTATACACTTTAGGTTTTATTTCCATTAAATTATCTGAAAATGGTCCATCATAAATAAGTGCAGGATACTGAACTATTTGTTTTTGAATATTGGTAAATTTAGTGGAAATTGCATTTTCTGTATCCGATTTTGCTAAAACTCCACTGGTTTTTTTCCTAATTTCACCCCATTTGACCTTACCTTCATTTATTTCATCTACTACTCTAGCTAATCTCTGCTCTAATTCGTAAGATTCTAATTCTAATAAATCTATGTTTTCATAGTCCTTATCAGTTAACTCTTTCCCTTCGGAAATATTTTTAGTTAATGTATAACAAAAGTCTCCTACCTGTGATAAAAATCTACTGGTCTTATCCATATCCTGTTGTTGTATTGGCATTGAGTGCAACTTATCATTAGCTATGGATGTATGTCTAAATATTTCTGAAAAAACTACCATACTCTGCTCCTTAGAACCTACTATACTACTCTTTCCTAAGTTTGTTCTTATATTTTGAACTGAGTTTATAAGCTGATACATGTTTTTACTATACTCTCCTTGAAGATAATTTCTGTAGTCTGTTCTTTCAAGGGTCATTAATATAGCAAAGGTTGTTGAAAAAACAACTATAAATGTACTTATGATAGTATATATCATTCTTTTTCTGGTACTTTTCATAAATTTATTTTCTCCCTTCTCTAATTATCTATTTGATGCAAAGTTTTTTCCATTTAGAATTATTTTCCCTCAACCTTCCCTCTATTATACATATATTCTAGTATATAAAACTGAACTTCATATAATTTATCCCATGACTACCTACCGTTTATATTTAATGCTTTTATGCTAATGTTCTCCTTCTTGTAAAAGAATGAAAAAAAGGGTATACTAATTTCAGTATTAATTGTACATAAACAGAGCTCTAAGCTTCAGATGGAGTTTTTACTCCATCTGAAGCTTAGAGATGGTTATCCATGGACGCAGCTGCCGTTATCTCCCACTTTGTTAGAAGTGGGAGTGTTACGGCAGGTAGTCATCGGATAAAGTATATCCAAATAACTCTACATAGAAGGTGAATAAAATGAACGTATTAATACTAGCTGTTTCTGCCGGTGGCGGTCATATCAAAGCTGCTGAGGCTATAAAAAATTATATACTTTTAAATGAAAAAAACTCCAAGGTAGAAATTTTAGATACTTTAAAATATATAAATCCAATTTTAGATAAACTAGTCATAGGCGGGTATATAAAGGCTATAAAAAAATCTCCTTCCCTTTATGGCAAACTATACAATTATAACTATTATCAAATGGATAATACTTTAGCATCTGTAAGCAACAAAATAAACGAACTTATGGCTAATAGATTACTACCTTTAATAAAAGATTTTGCACCAGATATAATTGTGTCCACGCATCCCTTTCCTAATGAGATGCTTTCTATTTTGAATGGTAATTCACAATTAAAAATCCCTACTCTATCTATAATTACTGATTACGCTTGTCACAGTTTTTGGCTATACTCAGGTATAGATGCTTATATAGCTTCCAATGAAGAAATGATATGTGAAATGGTTTCAATGGGTATAAAAGCTAATACAATTTTTAATTACGGTATACCTGTACTTCCAAAATTTTTAGAGCCTTGTAGTAAAGAAATGATTTTTAGTGAATTAAATTTAGATACAGGGAAACCAACAGTTTTAGTAATGGGTGGAAGTCTAGGCATTGGAAAGATATCTGATGTATATTCAGAGTTATGCAGCATTGAGCATCCACTACAAATCATCATAATAACCGGCAGCAATAAAAAGCTCTTTAAAGAATTATCTGAGCTAAGTGAAAATTCTAAAAAAGTTACACGAATTATAGGCTACACAGATAAAGTAAATAATTACATGCAGTGTTGTGATCTTTTAATAACAAAACCTGGTGGAATAACCATAACAGAAGCTTTAGCTTGTGGAACTCCTATGGCACTATTCTCCCCTATACCTGGTCAAGAGGAAAGGAACGCAAACTTTCTTGTAAAAAATTATTTAGCCATAAACTTAGAGGATTTTCATAGTTATAAAGAGGGTTTTGAAAGCCTTTTTAATTCTAAAGAGAAATTTTCTATAATAAAAAATAATTGCAGTAAATTCTATAATGAAAACTGTGGTAATGATATATACAATTTAATGAAAAAAATCATTGCTAACGCAATGACTTTATAAATTCTAAAATCTTAAATTTTAATACAATAGTTTCATTACATGTGTTATCTATAGATTTATATTCTTCTTTAGATAACACCTTTTTCATTTCTTTTTCTGTATCCTTATATGCCACTTCACCTTTAGTTACATCTACAAAGCATAGGGGTGGAAACATTACACACCACCAATTTCTTCCTTCACCTTTGCCTATAAGTATCCTATACGCTTCATAATTTCCTGCTGGCAATGTTATATTTCCATAAGTTTTAACAGGAAAATTTTCCCTACTAAAAGTGCTGCTAACTTTATAATCATAACCATGTTTTTTTACTATTTCTTTTGCTAACTTTATTATATTTTCGTCATTTTCTTTTATTATATTCCTAGATTCCTCGATACTTTTTGAATTCTTTAGTTTGGGTTGTATATACTTTATAACTTCATCTTTTACTTTTAATTTTAGCTTTTGATCCACTTCCTCATCGCTATTTGCTATAACATGAAATCTTATTAATTTATTAGATATTTCTTCTTGTTTTATACCCTCAGTCTTTACACCCATAAATCCAAAGGTAAGTATAAAAACACATAATATTGCAATTATTTTTTTCACAATGCATCCCCCCACGAATAACATTACATAACTTGTATTATCTATTATGTCCATGTTTCCCATTTATATACATTGTATAAAATATTTTATTCCCTAGTTAAATATAAACCTATCTTGTTACTCCTATTCTTCGTATATCACTTTCTACATTTATATTGATTATAGAATTTACAAAGGCCTCATCCCAATTATCCTCTACCTCTTTAAAGTCCTTAGGATGATATTTTTTAACATATTCTTTTAATCCTATAAAATCGCTTTTATATTTTTCCTTTGAAACTTCTATAAATCTTTGGCACTGATCTTTTATTACCTTATCAAATCCTTTTTCTATATTTTCCACTTCATCTTTTGATAACAAATTCATATTCATCCCATGACTATCAATTCTTCCCTCTAGTTTTATATTTATATTAAAAACCATTTTATCATTTTTCTTAGCAAATTTAATTTTCCTTTCACTGCCATCAATAATATAATCCATAGGGTGTTTTTTGTATATAATTACCCTGTTACCTCCTTGCATTTTACCTTTCATTATTTGCAAAGTATTCATATCTTCTTTACTTAGCTCACCTATGATTTTATAATCCTTTACTATAGCTGTTTTAGCTATTTTTATTTCATTATTCTCTTTATCCATGCTTATCATGGGCATCATAGAACTTCCATTACCGCTTAAATTTAATAAAAACTCATTTAATGTTAACCCCTGTATAATACCGTTTTTCTCGTTATTATCTATTAAACCTATAACATAAGCTTCTATATTTTTTTCTATTGTAGGTTTAAATTTTATATACTGTTCTGCCTTTCCATCACATACTAAAACATAAATATTTCTACTAAAAGCAGGATGTCTCTCTATATAATCTATTATTTCTTTAACAGTATCCTTATATTGAAAAAGCTCACTACCAAATAATAAAAGTTTTGAATGCCCCATATAAAGAGTCCTACTGCTTATAGAATTCACTTCATTATTAGCTGCAGATAATGAATATGCATCTACTGTTATACTTTCTGTTTCCGCTGTGGCCTCCTTTATTTTTTTCAAATCTGGAAAAGAATATGTAACCTTCAATCTCTTCATTTCTTCCTCTGTTTTTGGAAATTGCAGAGGCGAAGACTTTATAATATCTTCTTTCTTTATATCTTTTCCTGCATCCACCCCAACACCAAGCACAAATATTTTTCTATCTATTTCCACTTTATCCCAGCATCCACTCATGAAAATGCAGCATAAGCAGGTAAGCATGATAACAAAAAAATTTTTTAGTATTCTCATCTTCTATCCCTTCTTTTTACCATTGAAATAATCCATAATATCAATATCAATACTACTATACTAAAAATAGGTACTATTAAAGCCACATTATCGTATATATTGTAAACTTCAGCTAAATTTTCTGGATACATGGCAAGTAAATATATAACTGGTGTAACCAATATGGATGAAAGTTTTACATCTTCTAATTTAAATACACTTTTTGTTAATATAGAAGAAAACAAGTATAGGTTAACAAATGTAGTTGTGTAAAGAAGTATCCAAAATACCATTACTACCCCTTCCCATTGTTCTATAAAATACCCTGGAATATTTATAGATTTAATCATGGTAATGGTAGGCCATATCAATATTTTAGTCTGTTCTAATCCTAAAACTGATATGGATATTATTGAAGCGACTACATAAAAAAGAGTTATAAATAACATACTGAAAAATATAACCTTAGGTATTTTACTCTTTCTTTCCACATGAGGTATAGCTAAATAACCTATTTCAAATCCTTCAAAAGCAAAGGTAGTTAAAGTTATTGCTTTTATATAACTTAACGGAGTATTTTGGAAAACTGGAAGTAAATTAGTAAAGTCTCCATGCAAAGCTAATAATCCTAATACAATAATCATAGGTATAAAAATAATAGGGAAAAATATTTCATTTAGCTTGATTAAATTCTTAAAGCCTCCCCTTATTACTACAGTGCCTATTAATAACATTAGTATTAGGATAAATTCTGTTGGAGTTTTCTCTAATAAATACATTTTTATTACTTCTGAAAAAATTCTCATTCCTAAAGCTACTATGATTATATTAAAAAAAGCAAAGACAATACCTACTATTTTTCCTATCCATGCACCGAAGTTATCTTTCACTATGTCCATAAAATCCTTAAATCCATTAATTTTTTCTATTCTATAAATAGCATAAAACAAAATATACACTATAGCCCCTGAAATTATGGTTACAAACCACCCATCAGTACCCACTGCATTAGCTATACTAGAAGGATAAGAAAAAATCCCCACACCTATTATAGTCACAATTATAGTAACAAAAAGTTGGTATCCACTTATAAAATTATCTTTTTTATTCATAATGCTCCCAGTAGGGCTCAACTCCTTCCTTCTACTTTTGTCTAATTTTATCTTTAGTTCTCATGTATCTAGGTCTTTTTTTCATTTTATCTATAGGAAATTTTAATATAAAATCTTTAAAATCTCTGGTGTTAAAATTTACTGCTGGAGATAAATAAGCTATGCCAAAACTTTTTAATTTTACTAAGTGCACTAGTAATATTACTAATCCTAAAACTATACCATACAATCCTATAATAGCTGCTGCTATTATAAGTAAAAATCTAACTATTCTAAAGGCAGAGGACACCTCATAATTTGGTGTCATAAAGCTTGTAATTGCAGTAACAGCTACTATTATTATCATTATAGGGCTTACTATACCCGCACTTACTGCTGCCTGACCTATAATAAGGCCCCCTACGATACCTATAGTTGCACCTATGGGTTTAGGTAGTCTCACTATAGATTCCATTAAAAAAGCTAAGCTTATTTCCATTATTATAGCTTCAATAAATGCTGGAAAAGGTACTCCCTCTCTGGTAGCCGCTATGGAATATGCCAGCTTTGTAGGTATAATGTCTGTATGAAAGGATGTCACTGCCACATATAAAGCCGGCATAATAATTGATAATACAATACCCATTATTCTTATTATTCTAACTAATGTGGAACTTATCCACCTCTGATAATAATCATCAGGGGATTGAAATAAATTAGGCAAAGTAGTTGGCACTATTAATGCAAACGGTGAATTATCCACCATTATAGCTACTCTCCCTTCATACAAAGCTGCTGCCACCACATCAGGCCTTTCAGTACTTTGTATCTGTGGAAATATAGATTTTTTATTATCCTCTATAAGCTGTTCCACATAGCCACTATCCAATACTGCATCTATATTGATCTTACTTATTCTGTTTTCAACTTCCTCCACAAGTCCATCTCTAACTATGTCATCTATGTACATAATTGCAGTATCTGTTTTAGATCTAACCCCTAAAGTAACTGCCTTTATTTTAAATCTAGTATCACGTATCCTCCTTCTGACTAAAGCAGTATTAAACCTAATAGTTTCTGTAAATCCTTCTCTTGATCCCCTAACTACTGTTTCCCCCGAAGGCTCAGCAACCCCCCTAGCTGGCCAAAATCTAGTGGCCAATACATATGCCTTATCTAAACTATCTATGAACAAAATGGTATCTCCAGATAAAAAAGCATCTATCCCTTTGCTTAATTTATCCACCTCTCTCAAATCAGAAACTGATAATATTTTATCCTTTATCTCTTGAGCATTTACTATTTCATTCTCCTCTAACATAAGACTTTCTAATACATAATCATTCAATAATAATTTGTCAGCCATTCCATCTACATAGACCAATGCACCTTTTAAATTTTTGCAAATTAAAAATTCCCTATAGACTATATCTGAATTATCCTTTAATAATTCTTTTATATATGCAATATTATCCTTGGAATTTGTAGATATTTTGTCTTTAATTTCTTCCTTCAAGCTTCTCACTCCCATACTTTTCCTAAAGTAAGATTTTTCTAACTATAAATAACAAAATTGCAATAAGCATCATTGTAAATCCCAAGTATCTGCTTTTCTTAGCTAAAGAAAACTTATTAATGGCTTTAAATGAATTATAATCATAAAATACCAGTACGCTTCCTTGTATTAAAATAAGAGTCAAAAAATAAATATTAAACAAATCTAAAATTATAAGCAGCTTTTTCATAATATCACCACCATATTCCATTTGTTCACTTTTAAACCAATTAATAATTAAGCACATATTTTATCTTTTCACATTTAAACTAAAATATACCTGTTACTTCAGAAAATAATTCAGCTAAAAAAAAGAACACCTCCAGCCGAAGCTGAAAATGTTCCTTAAAAACAAATTCTTGAGACTAAGAATTTGAAGTATTAATTTATATGGTTCTAGTTATAAAAACCTCATTATAGTCTTTTTTTAGTTCTTCATAGCACCTCTGTGCTGTAAGCATATCATCAAAAAATCCAAATACACTTGGTCCACTTCCACTCATTAAACTGCCTAATGCATTTAAATTTATCATTTTAGTTTTTATTTTCTTTATAACTGTGTTATTCCTTATGGTTACATTTTCAAGTACATTTTTCATATTTCTACTTACCGAAACTAAATCATTTACTTCCATATATGCAATTAACTTTTCTGTCTCTGGGTGTTTGTAAATCTTTTCTATATTCAAAGCTTTATACACTTCTTTTGTGGATACTCCAAAGTTAGGTTTTACAAGCACTAATATTTTATCTTTAAAAGATTTTAATGGAGCTATCACCTCACCTATTCCTTCACAAAGAGCAGTTCCTCCCAATATGCAATAAGGCACATCAGCACCTATTTTCAATCCTAAGGCCATTAACTCTTCATCAGAAGCATCTACTTCATATATATCCCTCATACACTTTAAAACAGCTGCTGCATCAGTACTTCCCCCTGCTAATCCTGCAGCAACAGGTATATTCTTGTTAATATAAATTTCCACGCCCCCATCTATATTATATATATCTAAAAATAATCTAGCTGCTTTATATGCTATATTTCTTTCATCTAAAGGTACATATGCCTTATCACAACCTATAGTTATTCCTTCTTTTCTTTTTTCCACTTTTACAACGTCATACAAATCTATATTTTGCATTATCATTTTAAGTAAATGATACCCATCTTCTCTTTTGCCAACTACATCTAATGAAATATTTATTTTGGCATAAGCCTTCATTAACATTTTTTGCCCTCCGAATCTTTATCATAAAATTTAAATATAATTTAACTAACTCAACTTTCGCAGTTATACAATAAAAATGTAAAATTACAATTAAAGCTCTTTTAGAAATTAACTATAATTTGAAATTTGCAGATAAGTAAGAGTTAAGAAGTAATAGTTAAGAAGTAAGAGTTAAGAGTTAAGAGTTAAGAGTTAAGGATAAAACTCAAGGAGTTTTTTAGAATTAATTTGTAAGTAACAGGTAATAAGTAATAGTTGTGTTGAAAATTCAGCTTGCTGAATTTTTTCAAGAGCTCTTACTTATTACCTTAGTTATTACCTTTTCACTCTTACTTCTTACCTACTCTACAAATTTCAATTTTACATTTTAAATTTTGAATAAACACTTTACGGATTAAATTATAGCACAAAATAATAACTTATTGTCCATAGATTTAACCAACCTATAATTCATAATTCAAATCACTGCCACTCACACGCACTATGCACTATTTCCAGCTACAAAAGAAAAAAACCAGAGCTCTTTCTTTAACTAAATAGAAAAAACCCTAGTTTTTAAGTGGAAAATTCCACATTATCTCTTGCACTCTACCCCACTGCAACGCTAGCACCCTAGCACCCTGCCTTTAGCTCTGGCCCTCTAGCCCTCTGACACACCAGCACCCTGCCTTTGGCTCTGGCCCTCTAGCCCTCTGACACCCTAGCCCCCTGCCTTTAGCTCTAGCCCTCTAGCCCTCTGACACCCTAGCACCCTGCCTTCAGGCTCTGGCCCCCTGCCTTCAGGCTCTAGCACACTAAATCACCGCTCTTCCTGGTATTATCAATTTATCTCCAACTTTTATCATATTCACATCATCTATACTATTTATAGTAGCCAAATCTTCCATTCTGCAGTTGTAATTCTTAGCTATCTTCCACAAAGTATCCCCATTTTGTACCACATAAATAGTAATACTAGCCTTCTTTTGTGGAAGTCCTTCTTCTTCAACTTGCATATCCACTATAAAGTCTTTATTAGTAACGTAGTTAACTCTGACGTATACATTTACTAATGCTTTAATAGCTATATTACCTGGTTCCACATTAGCCTCTATGCTTTCTAATTTAGCCTTAGCTATACAATTCATATCTATCTTAGTTCCTGGCACTTCAGCAGTACATGTAAATGGTATTGAATCCTGCATACTGTATATATACTTATTTTCCTCATCAGATTTATAAAGTACCTTGGCATCAACTACTCCCTCTACTATTACCTTATCTTCTACTAGCTTCTTCTCGGTTATACATACATCTCCAGAACTCATTATAATTTTGTTTGGCTTTGGAACCTCTTCCTCTACTGTTATATCGCCTTTCACTACAGTTCCACACCAAGTTTGACCATGTACTACATTTAGTAAATAATTTTTTCTTTCAATACCAAGTATCAATTCTGGTGAATAAGCATCTTCTATCATATCTATTTCTTCTTTATACATTAACTTTGTATCTGTCTTTACCAAAATTTCCACATTGATAACTCTTTTTTCTCCTAAATCATCTTCTTTAACTTCTACATTCATAGCATCTACTTTGTAATCTGTATAGTCTTGCATATCAATTCTTATACTTTCATTTTCTTCTTCCTTACTTAGGAAAATATCATCTTCTATATAATTTATTTCTCTGCTATCCTTGCTCTTATATAGCACTTCTATGCGGGCCATAGCTTCTACCTTAATTTTGCCATCATAAAGTTTTACTTCTTCCTTATGAATATTTACATCACATTTAATAATATCGCTTATCTCAGGATCTTCCATAGGGATTTGCATACGAGATTTTCCTATAATTTCACAAGGTATAAAAGAAACTATTTTATCTATGGATGCTGGATTTTTTAGAAGCTGAACTTTTTCATCTCCACTTACATCCTTTACTATATTAAAACTATAATTTTTGTAAACCGCTGCTTTCAGTTGAATTATTCCTTCTATGGCTATCTTTCTTTCATTAGCTATAGAACATTCCATATGTTCCACATAACTTTCCACGTCACATGCCATATCCCTTTCAGCACCTTGCAATTCAAGGGCGTTGGAAAAATTGCCCACATACCTTACATTAAAAGCTTCATTTCCCCTTTCACCTTTTGCCAAATACATTACATTATACTCTATTTGACCCTCAATATAAATTTTATTTTGCATAATTTCTTTACTGATTACTAAAGGATTAGCTTCTACCATAAGTATTTCTTCCACATCAGGATGAGTATCTGGTATTATAAATTCTTGTCTTAACACTGTGTCCACAGCATTTTCACCTAAAAGCTGTTCGTATTCTATGTTTTCTCTTATAAGTTCCATTATCCTTTACCTCCCTTAAGTACCTACTATTAATTTATATAAAAAAAAGAAGTAAAGTATGATAACTATCGTAATTTTTTTTAAATTATTACTGACAATTTAATATTTAATATAATATTTTTTTGTTGACAAACAGGTTTTTTTGACGTATTATATTAAATGGTTGTTGACCATATAACCTCTCATAAATTCTCAATACCCTTTTATACCATAGTTGAAAGATGGCACCCTCCATCTTTCTCTTTTTATTTTCCAAAAAAATAAAAAGTACTAAAAGTACTTTTTATAAAAATATATTACCCCACAAAATTTAATTGTACTGTCTTTGTCAAAACATCTGAATAACTATATGATACTCTCCTTTGGGTGTCATTTTCTAATCTAACGATGAATATACTAGGATATGTTTCTTCTATGATTCCATTTTTTATGAACACTTTTTTTCTTCCACCGTTAGCCTTTAGTGTCACTTTTTCTCCTATATGCTTATCAATTTCATTCTTGATAGAAGCTAATACATTTCTCCCCTGCATATCAACACCCTCTTTCTCTACTATAAATTATAGTATACTTTTAGTCTTTTGTCAAATAACTTATAATTTTATCATCAATGTTAAAGACTTGTCAATATTAATTTTTTATTAATTTTTTATTTCTCTTCCATTAACATTCATTATAATACTGTTTATATATGAATGTTGTTATCTTTTACATACTACCTTTTTATTATTTACCAAATATATATTTTCTATTCCCTATTAACCATTACTTTTCATTAATCCATATTAAACTAACCTTTTTTCATGTTTACCCTTAATTTTAAATTTTAAATTTTAAATTCTAAACCCTCATTCTTCTACTTTAAATCCCACAATTCATGTGTGAATATTAAGCTTATAAATAGTACTTTTCTATTTACACATATGGTGACTTAGGAAACCCTTCTCTGTACTTCCCCCTAGTTTGAAATCCTCCTATTCCTTTTGTGCCTGTTATGGTATTTTCGATTACTTCTTCTATGGAAACTATTTTTTCTATATTAGTGTATGAAACTTTCTCACATACAAAAACCGGATCTAAACAGTGAATCAAAACTCTACTGGGGGAACTAGCAAAATTAGCACCTGCACCTAATATAGCTTCATAACAAGACTGACAAGCTCCTGCAAATATTACAAGCTCATCATATGCTCTTTCATAATTTCTAAGCTCATTTACACTTTCAACGAAATACTTAGAATTCTTATAGTTATTTAAATCCATATAATCTCTAGCGTCCTTTAACATCCCATCATGACCTGTTATAACGACTATATCTGGTTTAGATTCTTTAACTAAATCTACTATTTTTAAAGGTTGGTCTTTCTCCGGTATAACCTTTCCCACCACATCTATACCTATCCTCTTATAAGTTTTCATACATATCTCTAAATATTGAGAATCCCCATCTACATGTAGAACTTTACCCGGCCTTCCAAAGTAAAGCTCCTTATTTTTAGTTTCCTTATTTTTAAGTGTTAGGCCACTCATCACTTCCACCGCTTCTGACCTAGAATTCAATATATGCTTTATGGATTCCTTAACCTTTCTATTGAAAATTTCATCTTTTTTACCTGCCTCTTCTGACTGAACCCTTTCTAAATCTTCTTCTGGAGAATCTGCAATAATTCTAATATTAATGCCCTTCAATATATAAATTTTTTTACCCTTTTCCTCTCTTATATCAATTATTTTAAAAGTTACATCCTTATCATAGGATTTTCTTACTACTACATCTCCAATGTCCATATATAACCTCCTAAATATATGGCTACTCTATATATATATGCAGCAGAGCATGTTTTGGTGAAAGAATTGATTTTTAATTCAAAATGAAAAACAAAAGGCTATTGCTCTAAGAATAAATACTTACGCTGTTGCATTAAAGAATTTACATACCATATATTGTCCTAGAACTTTAAATCTAGCAAAATATATGGCAGTATTTATTCCTAGTGCAACAGCCCCATATAAGCTTCTTAGCGCAATAGCTTCCTTAAGTTTTATTAGTAAACTATAAAATTATTCCTTTTGGTTAAACTCCTTTTTAAATTCTTCTATGAACTTCACATAGTTATCCTTTTCCCCTTCTAATTTTGTCATTTTTGTGGTGAAAGTATTTTGTATCCAATTTATTTCATTGTAATAATATCTATTGCAAAGTCTCCAAAATCTTTGAGGGAACAATAAAAATGCAAAAAGTACTCTATATTCCTCTTCTCTTAAAGGATTAACAGAATTATAACTCTCAATTATCTCTTTAGCATAATCTATGTTCCATTCATTTCTCTTTAAAACCTTAGTTATAAAATTTGCAATGTCATATGTCCTTAATTCTCTTTTACAATAATCAAAATCTATTATATTGTAGTTATCCTCTCCATCAATTATTATATTATGATAGGTGTAATCATGATGGCAGAAAGTTCTTTTTTCCTCAGCTATAGCACATAAATTGATATAATCTGAGTCTTCTAAAACC
This sequence comes from Haloimpatiens lingqiaonensis, assembly GCF_901447495.1. Lineage (GTDB taxonomy): Bacteria > Bacillota > Clostridia > Clostridiales > Clostridiaceae > Haloimpatiens > Haloimpatiens lingqiaonensis. Next base: position 12,299 of record NZ_CABDWS010000041.1, on the reverse strand, counting down.
TTCATAGCTCTTCTACCCATTTCTTTGTAAAATTCCATGTTCTTTATATAGGCTAAATCAAAATCACCTTTTTTACTTTTTTTCTTTCTAACAATGCTTCGCATTCTATCAAAACTTTTTACCCTTTTTTCCATTAAATATGGCCATCTTCCTAGATCTGTTTTCAATTTACTATTTTCCGGCGGCTCATATCCCTCACTTGCCATATGCATCTTTGCCAAATTAGTGGATGCCTTGGCCACCTCATCTATATTATGAAAATCACATTCCCTTCCCTGAATCCACTGAGAAAGAGTATATATATCCTCATTTACTAAGGCATAAGGCTCCCCTTCTGTATTTAAACAATACCTATCTATATTAGCAAATCCGTTTTTTAAAAGATGCTCTTTAGCGCCATAAACAAAATATAATTTCTGTATACCATAATTAATTTTCTTTAAACACCTATCTCCTTTATCTGTTTTTAAATAATACACTCCCTTATTGGGTTTAATACTTTGAATTTTAATACCAAACTGTCTCTCGATTTCGAATTCTCTCATCATTGTTTATCACCCCCATTAAATCTATATGAAAGAATTTTTTATTTTATACTCCAATTTTTATCATAAATAGGGTGCATATGCTAATAAAATTAAATATAGTATATTTGCAAGGAGAGATTGTTTTGAATATAGGCATAGATGCTAGAGCAGCAAAATGGTATAGAGGTACAGGCATAGGCACATATACTTATGAGCTTATAAAGTCCTTAAATTCAGTTGATAACTATAATAATTACACGTTGTATATGCCAAAAGATAATAACTACATAAATTTTTGTAAAAACTTCTCCATAAAAAACGTATGTGATAACAAAAAAGATAATTTTTGGGATGATATTAACACCCCTAATGAAATATTTAATGATAACTTATCTATATATCATATACCTCAAAACGGCATAGGACTCCCTAAACAAAAGAATTGTCCTTTTGTAGTTACCTTACATGATATTATCCCCTGTAAAATGCCTAGTACCGTTAGCGATCAATATTTAGATATATTTTCAAAAAAAATTCAAGAAATTATAGACTACTCGGATGCAATAATAACCGTTTCTAATTATTCAAAAAAAGATATAGTAGAAACTTTAAATTACCCTGAGGAAAAAATACATGTAACTTATCTTGCCAGCGAAGATATATATAGGCCCTTAAACAAAATTTATTGTAAAGAATTCATAAAAAATAATTATGGAATAGAAGAGGATTTTATTCTTTATATAGGCGGATTTAGCCCAAGAAAAAATATAAGCGGACTTATAGAAGCTTTTAGTAAATTAAAATGTAATAATAATTTAAAACTAATTATTGGAGGCAAGAAGGGGAAATCCTATGATATGTATAAACAAAAATCCATAGACCTTCACATAGAGAATAAAGTAATATTCACAGGATTTATTCCAATAGAGCATCTTCCTCTATTCTACAATGCAGCTAAATTATTTGTATACCCATCCTTATATGAGGGGTTTGGTCTTCCGCCTATAGAAGCTATGGCTTGTGGTACTCCTGTTATAGCTTCAAATAGGACTTCTATCCCTGAAATCTTAGGAAGAGCTGCATACATGATAAATCCTGAAGATATAGGCTGTCTATGTGACTCCATGGTTGAACTTTTGAACAATGAAGATTTAAGAAAAGATTTGATTTTCAAGGGATATGATAAAAGTAGAAGCTTAAGCTGGAAATCTACAGCAAAGCAAACTCTGGATTTATATAAACTTATTAAAAAAGAATTTTCATAGGAATGGAATTATTTTTTGAAAACCAGGTACTAGGTACTAGGTGATAGGTGATAAGCCATAGTCTCCAGGCACTAATCACTAGTATTGTTGGGGATTAGTGCCTGGAGACTGGAAACAGGGGACTTTCTTTTTTTAAATCAGCTTTTCAAATTCAAAAAGGAAGTCACTTCTCTCCTGGCTTAAACATGTCTTTTTATCTATTCTATTTATAAATGTATCTAAAGACCAATCTTTTCTCTTAGTATAATAATCTCTAGATATGGAGTAAAAATCCTCTGGAAAAGTAAGCATTCCATACAAAACTTCCATTTCATCTTGATCTATATTATTAATTTTTACATACTCGTCTAATATATCTTTTACCTTTTCTATATGGTATCCGGAGTTTTTTACAGCTTTAGTTATATAGTTACACAAATCATGTACTTTTAAATCAATTATGGAGTAATCAAAATCTATAAAATATCCCTTATTTGCCTTTATTATTACATTATGGTGTGCTAAATCATGATGACATAAAACCACTTTTTCCTTACTGTTACATATTTCGTAGTACTTTGAGTTTTCTAATATGCTTATGCTTTTTTGTGCTTCGTATATATTATGATCCACATTTTCTAAAAACATTTGATCAAATTCATTTTTATCTTCATAAAGTTTTGATATACTCTTAAAAAAAATTATTTCTTCTTTCTTTCTTTTTAAATTATCTATAAAAGCTCCACAACTATTTCTATTTTTAAAATTTATATAAGAATTTATGCCTTCTCCAGCTTTGTGAAACTGAGCTAAACTTTTAGATGTAATTTTCAAGTCTATAGGGTTGCTAAATTCACTTTCACGGCCTTTTACTAAATCCATTATAAAATACACTTCATCATTCCATAAAGTATATATATCCCCTTCTAAAGTTTTCACAAAGCTTATGGTTCTATTAAAATTCTTATTTATATAATTTAAAGAATTATATATGAAGGTTAACTCCTCTAAGGGATAGCTGACTTTTTTTAAAATCTTATTTCCCTTATCCGTACACAATATAAAAGCTTTTCTTATAGGAACCACTTCATATACATAAAGACCAAATCTTTCAAATAAATTAACATCTAAATCATATGCACACAAATCTTCATGGCAGTCATACTTACTTTGAATCATAACCCCACCTCTTTATACCAAGTTTTCTGCCTGTTCTATAGCGGATATTAACTTCTTCTGGAACTTTTCATCGCTCCATTTTTTATTTTTCTTTTTATATCTATTACAATATTTCACAAAATCATATGGATAATTCATAAGCCAACGAACTATTTCTCCACTTTTCCAATTTAAATTCTCAAAAGAACAAAAGGATTCTATTAAGTTTTTCCAATTCATATTTAATCCTTTTCTTTTTAATTTGCTTAATAAATTAAATGCATCCATTTCTACGGTATTATAACTTATCTTTTTAATATTTTTTATTTGAAGTATTCCATCTTTTTCGTTTAAATTATCAAAAAAAGTATCTCCTAAACAAAATTCCACCTGATCCATACTTCTAACAATAGTATCTATATATCCATTAAAATAAATATTTTGTATACATTTTTCTCCAAAATCTATAATTTCATTACCACTTTTTATGATTATGTTTTGAAAATCACTCTTAGGTGCATTGTTTTCTATATCTTTTACTACCTGTTTTGCACTATTCAATTCCATTTTAAAAACCTCTAATAGCTTACCTGTTTCATTACCTATGCGTTCTAATACATATTCATCACATTTTTTCATCTTAAAATGAAAGCTACTGAGAAGCTTCAGCTGTCTCTCCACATCTTTTTCATTTATTTTTTCAATATTTTTTTTATGAAAATCTATACACTCTACTATCTCTATGCCCTGTGTTTCAATATATTCTCTTAAACTTCTATAAAATATTTGTTGCATAGGCACACCCCATTAATTATTTTTATTTATCTTTTTCATTATCTCCTTCTTTTCTCTTTGCAACTTTTTAATCTTCTCTTTCCTTTTTTTTATAGCCTTTAATTTATCCACATCATTTTTTAATGTATTTAGCATTTTGTCGTACTCTTCAATATTTTCATTGTTTTTATCTAAAACTATATCTTCTTTTTCCTTTTTACCCATAATTATCCCTCCTATAAATTTAAATAAATATGCTCTTAGTACTTCTGAAATTTTCTATAAATTCTTCCCTTGCCTCTCTATCTGCACTAATTCCTTGCAATTTATTTATAAAAAATTCTTCTCCCCAAGGCTGCTTTTCCCAGTAATACTGTATGCCTAGTTGCCAATAAGCCTGTGGGAACTCCATAAAAGCAGCAATTATAGGTATATCTCTTTTTTCCACAATATTTATAGAACTATAGCACTCTAATATAAATTTAGCTTTTTCTAAAGACCATTTGCCATTTTTCATAATTCTTATCATTATACTTGAAAGATCATGTAAATGTGTATCTAACATACAATAGTCAAAATCAATTATATAAACCTTTTTATCATCAGTTATTAGTACATTATGATGGGCAAAATCATGATGACAAAATTCCCCATTCTTCATATGCTCCTTCATCACTTCAATATACTCACTGTTTTTCAAAGCATTTATAGCCTTTTCCGCTCTTTTTACTTCTTCATTCATTATTTTTAAATACATTGAATCAAATTCTGTTTTATTTTCCTTTTGGCATATTCTTCTTTTAAAATCAAGAATCTCATCTCTTCGAGTGTTGTATGTTTTAATCCATCTAAGCCATCCAATTCTAGGTTTCATATTATAAGTAACTTTAAATCCCCTACTTTTCAAATGAAGTTCTGCTAACTTAATAGTGGCTATTTCTATGTCTTCCTTTTTTTCATAATTACATTTTCTTGACTCTATCCACGGTGTCAAATATCCGTGTACCTCCTTAATTTTTACATAATACTCCCCTTCTTTAGTAGGTATAAACTCTGGAATTTTATTAAATCCATTGTTTTGGAGATGCATCATGGCACTTATTATAAATAAGAAGTGTTCAAAATTATATTTTATAATTTTGAAGCAGTAACAATTGCCTTTAGACATGATTTTATAAACGTTTTTAATCTTTTCTATAGACTCTGGAAGTATTCCATAATATCTCTTTAAAATGTCTGTAATTTCACTCTCTAACAATTTTTCCTCCAGGTTATTGTTCTATAAATATTATATGTGTATAAGTTAAAATATGTTAAAATTCTCTCCTATATATCATATAATTGCTGCCACTAAAATATTATTAAACTAAGAACATTTCGTTCTAGGAAAAGGAGAGGATTAAATGAAAATTGCAATTGATGGAAGAGGTGCCACTTGGTATAGTGGAACTGGTATAGGTACCTATACTGAAAATTTAATAAAAGAATTGGTGCAAATAGATAAAAGTAATTTTTATAATATATACTGGTCTGGAAATAACTACGATTCTCTTCAAAGGGAAAATACCAAAATACTAATCACATCTGAAAGACACAAAAAATTTTTTGAACATAACTATTTCCCTTGTAACCTACAAAAAATGAATGTGGATTTATACCATATTCCCCAAAATGGTATAGGTTTCAGTTCTGATATTAAATGTAAAACTGTAGCTACTATACATGATTTAATTCCCTATACCATGCCAGAAACTGTAGGAAAAGGCTATTTAATTAAGTTTTTAAAAGAGATGCCCTATATAATTAATAGCTGCCATGGTATATTAACAGTATCGGAATTCTCTAAAAAAGATATATTAAAATATTTCCCTATAAATCCTGAGAGGGTATTTGTAACTCCCCTAGCTGCTAATTTTAGATATAGACCTTATAGAAAAGATAGATGTAAATCCCTTATAAAAAAACGATTCAACATAGAAAAACCTTTTATTCTTTATTTAGGAGGTTTTAGCCAAAGAAAAAATATCAAGTCACTATTAATATCCTTCTCAAAAATATATAAAGATTTAAACCAAGAATATAATTTAGTTATTTTAGGTTCTTATAAAGAAGAGGGAAAACCACTGGTTAAACTTTGTGAAGATTTAAATATTATAGATAGGGTTATATTTACCGGCTTTATAGAGGATAGATTCCTACCAGTGTTTTATAACGCTTGTGATGTGTTTGTATATCCATCCCTATATGAAGGTTTTGGTCTTCCACCTCTAGAAGCCATGAGCTGTGGTGCACCTGTAATAACCTCTAATACTACATCCATACCAGAGGTAGTGGGCGAAAGTGCTATTTTAATAAACCCTCTAAACTTAGAGGAAATATCTACGGCTCTATGCCACGTTCTAAATAATGAATCTGTTAAAAAAGAGCTTAGAAACAAAGGCCTAGCTAGGGCTAAAAATTTTTCATGGAGGAAAACTGCTCAATTAACCATTGAAGCATACAATAAAATAGCCGGTATGTAGATATTCCTGTAATTTTTGAATTAAGAATATAATTTTTGGCATGAAAATCAACACATCTATACTATGAACAGTCCCTTAAACACTTACTAAGGGGCTGTTTATTTCAATTTTATATTTTATACTTACTAATGGTCTGTTTGTTTCAATTTTACAATAAAATGCCCCTTTATAGAAATAGTTTTATTATTTTAACTATCTACCATAAAGGGAGCATATTAAACTTATTAATTTTTATACTAATCTATTAGCCTCTTGAAAATGTATCATTACCTTTTTTACCGAAAACTTCTTCCCATTCCTTTTCTGCTAATGGAGCAAAGGCATCTGCCATTTGATTTAGTTTTTCATGGAATTCTTCATCATGGAGCATGGCTTCTGCACCTGCATCTGTTGGTTTAGCTCCTGTAGCATCACAAACTTCTCTTATTACATTTGTATTATCTATCATCATACAAGGTCTTAACATATTTTCATTATATGGCTGTCTACTTCTTAATTCCTTAAAGAAAGGATCTCTAAATGCATCTAAAAGTGGTCTTCCTTTCAAATTTACTGTTGAGAAGTGAGAGAATATGCATGGCTCTACATCTTCTTTAGAGTTAACATGGAAATAATATTTACCAGCTATACAACCTCCAACAAATGGAGCATCATTGAAGAAATCTATTGTAAAGTATGGCTTAGTTTTTCTTATTTCCCTTGATCTTTGTCCTAGGAAAACCCTTTGTTCTGCTGTAAGAGTTAAATCAAACTCAGGTTTAGCACCCACTGGCATGAACAAGAAATACCAGCTCATTTTAGAACCTCTTTCTATTAACATATCTGTAAACTCATCGGATAAGACATCATTTATGTTAGTTCTAGTTACTGCTGTGGATACACCAAATAATACTCCTCTTTCATGAAGTAAATCCATGGCATGCATAACTTTTTTAAATGCTCCCTCTCCTCTTCTTGCATCTGTATCTTTTTCAAAACCTTCTGCTGAAAGCATTGGGAATACATTACCTGCTTTTTTAAGTCTATCTGCCACTTCCTCATTTATAAATACACCACTAGTAAAAGGAGTAAACATCATATCATTATATTTTTCATATAAATCCAATAAATAACTATTTACAAATGGTTCTCCACCTAAAACTATTATCCAATATATACCTAAATCTCTTGCTTCTTTTATTAATCTTTCTACTTCTTCTGGTGGTATGTCATCCTCCTTACTATAGCTGGATGCATAACATCCTACACAGTGTAATGGGCATCTCATAGAAGGGCTTATAAGCATAACAAATGGTATTTTTGTATTCTCTTCTTCCATAAATTTAGCTCTCTTTGGCCCTGCATACCAGTTGGCATTGGCAAAAAAGTTAACAAAAAATTTCTTTAAACATTTTGAATCTGTCTTGGTTAATATTTCATTGATGAATTTATTTGTTGCTGGGTTGTTTTTGTAATAATCCTCTACAAACTCAATTTGTTCTATTTGGTGCTCGTCTTTAGTTAGTTTCTTTATAGCAGAAAATATCTTTTCAATGTTCTTCTCTGGGTCCTTTTCTAAATATCCTGCTACAGTGTCTATGACCTTAGCCTTAGCACTTTTTTCAATAGTATCCTTGATATTCATAATAATTCCTCCCAAATAAATTATAAAAAACATAATTGCAAAATGAATGATAATTTATACTCAACAGTATAAGTTAATTCCATTATATTCCTAGGTATCCTATTGTCAAGATATTTACTTATTAATTTACAAACAGTTAATATTTATTTATGAATAGCTAATATTTGTTGACTTAACTTTTCTAAATAATATTTTCATTGTATTATCCACTTTCATGTAAACCGGTATACACTCATCTATTAATGCCTTTAATAATATTTATTCTTTTAACAAAAAAGTATTCCATATAAAAATAAAAAGCCGCAAAGATGTGACTATCATCAAACCTTTGCAGCTTAAAATTCATATATATTTTTTCATTTAAATGTAATTTTCTATTTTTACAACTCTCCTTGGTAACAAAATCCTTATTACATAACTGTACATTATAATTTATTAAAATCCCTTTCTTTTAGCTTCTCTTCCACTTTCGTTAATTCCTGGTTCCTCTACAGTGGTATTTAACTTATTCTTTGCCCATTGATTTTGTGTCTTACTACCGTTGGCTAAATAATTTTCCTTAGTCCACTCTCTTTTGTTTTTTCTGCTATTCATACTATCATCTCCTTTAATATTTTATATATTAATAGTATGAATAGTTTTTTAATAATTAATTCTTATATATTTAAAGTTTCAACTTAGCCAGTGCATCTGCTAAGGCAGAATTTACTGGTGCCTCATTTTCTTTTTTCATTTTATTCATGTATTTAGCTACATCTCTTTTGTTTACTTTATCTCCTTCTGCCTTCTTTCGCTTGTTAAATGCAGAAAGTTTTTCCCTATAACTGCAGTTTGGGCATACAAATATTTTTCCTTCACCTTCTCCTCTAAGCTCTAGCTTTTTATGACATTCAGGACATCTAGCGTTAGTTACTTGAGAAATATTTTTTCTATATCCACATTCTCTATCTTGACATACCAGCATCTTTCCCTTTTTACCGTTAACTTCAAGAAGGTATTTCCCGCATTCTGGGCATTTAGCTCTAGTCATATTATCGTGAATATATTTTTCTGTACTTCCTTTTACATCATCTACAAGCTTTGAGGCATAACTTTTCATATCCTCAATAAATTTTCTGCTATTTAATTTACCCCTACTTATTTCAGCTAATTGCTGCTCCCATTTTGCTGTAAGTATTGGAGATTTCAAGTCTTCTGGTACAAGCTCCACCAGTTGCTTACCTTTGGATGTTGGATAAATTTCTTTTCCCTTCTTTTCTATATAGAAAGTATTAAAAAGTTTTTCTATTATATCTGCCCTTGTGGCAACAGTTCCCAATCCTCCTGTTTCACCTATGGTTTTCATTAATCCCTTGTTACTTGTTTCCATATACTTTTGAGGATTTTCCATAGCTGAAAGCAATGTACCTTCATTAAATCTTGCCGGTGGTTTTGTTTGCCCCTTTACTAAATTAACTTCTCTTAACTTTACTTTATCCCCCTTATTAAGCTCTGGAAGTGCTTGATCTTTTACCATTTCTTCATTTTCATCATTATAGTCATCATCTAAAAATTCTTCTCTATCATATACAGTTTTCCAGCCTTTAGATTTAATTATTTTCCCCTTAGCAAAAAATGTTTCACCTTCTACTAAAGCTTTAACTGTAGTCTGTTCATATTCAAAAGGAGGATATAAAACCGCCAAAAATCTTCTTACAACTAAATCATAAATGTTCATTTCCTCACTGCTAAGACGTGATAAACTTACTCTTTCCTCTGTTGGAATAATTGCATGGTGATCACTTACTTTACTGTTATCTACAAAGCTTTTATTTCCTGTAATTTTTCCTTTTAAGATATTTTCAGCTGCCTTAGCATATGGTCCTATGGCTACACTTTTAATTCTATCTTTTAATGTTGCCACTATATCTGTAGTTATATACCTAGAATCTGTTCTTGGATAAGTAAGCAATTTATGATTTTCATACAATTTTTGCATTATAGATAATGTTTGTTTTGCAGAGTATCCAAATCTTTTATTGGCATCCCTTTGAAGCTCCGTTAAATCATATAAAGCTGGAGAAAACTTTTTCTTATAAGATTTAGTTACTTCTATTATTTCTCCTTCTTTGTCACTAACTTTAGATACAATACTCTCTCCTTTATGCTTATTAAAGGTTCTAGTTTGTCCTCCCTTATTATCCTGCCACTGAAGAATAAAACCATTTGCTTTTGCATTTACAGAATAATAATCCTTAGGTACAAAGTTTTTAATCTCCTCTTCCCTTTCTACTATCATAGCTAGAGTAGGTGTTTGAACCCTTCCTGCTGAAAGCTGAGCATTGTACTTGCATGTTAATGCTCTAGTAACATTTAGTCCCACAACCCAATCTGCCTCTGCTCTGCATACCGCTGATTTATATAAATTTTCATAATCCCTAGATGGCTTTAAATTATTAAAACCTTCTTTTATAGCTTTATCCGTCTGGGAAGAAATCCAAAGACGTTTCATTGGCTTTTTAACCTTAGCCTTTTCTATTATCCATCTTGCCACCAATTCTCCTTCCCTTCCTGCATCTGTGGCTATAACAATTTCCTTCACATCATCTCTGTGAAGCTGATTTTTTACTGCATTAAATTGTTTAGCACTTTGCTTTATTACCACAAGCTTTAAATAAGGTGGCAACATTGGCAGTTGTTCCATATTCCAAGATTTATATTTAACATCATAGGCTTCTGGAGCTGCTAAAGTTACTAAATGCCCTAGTGCCCAAGTTACTATATATTTATCTCCATCTAAATATCCATTTCCCTTTTTATTGCATCTTAAAACCCTCGCCAACTCACGCCCAACAGAAGGTTTTTCTGCTAATACTAATATTTTACTCATATATTATTTTAGTGAAAAAGTGAATAAAACGCACTGAATCACTAAAAACTCACTTCCTTTCTATACGTGTGTACATTCTCATACACTAATTTATTTTACTTGTTTTATGCATAGACTGCAAATTAACAATGTTCAATTAGCATTGGTCATTTAGCAATTAATACTCCTTATTTCTTACCTATTAATTATTACCTTTTACTTCTTACTTTTTACTTATTACTTCTTACTTCTTACTTCTTACTTTTTACTTCTTACTTTTTACTTCTTACTTCTTACTTCTTACTTTTTACTTTTTACTTCTTACTTATTACCTATTACCTTATATAGTGTAGAACCCAAAATTTTTATGAGAAAGTTGAGTAATTTATAAATTCCTTACTGCTATTATACCTTATATTATTATCCATATAAAAACACAGAATTTTCAATTATCAAGGATTTTACTATGCACTATGATATAATATAAATCCGTTGGATATTAAAATAGAAAACCTGGCATATTTTAAATACCATTATAATCCAGTATACCTAATATGCTATAGGTTTAAACTATTAATATGTCATTGAAAAGGAGTGGTACTATGAAAAATTTTGAAACTCTTATTGACGAGACTTTACAAGCTGAAGACATAGAGGAACTAGAGGCAGCAGCAGATTTGTTTCAATTTGGTATTGAAAAAGGCTACTACACTAAAAAACAAGCAGATGAATTCAATTCTACTTATTGGAAAGTAAAAAACAAATGGTTAGCTTATGAAATTTCTGAGAACATAAAAGCTAATATGTTTGATATTATGTATATAGTTGCCAATGCCCCTGCTGGTATAAAAGATAATAAAGATGAACTTTTTAACTATGTAAGTGGCCGTATTAAAGCACTTAAAGGTAAAATAGGAAAACTAAAATAAAGAAATCTGTCTTAAATTTTGTAGTAAATGTGAGTTTTTAATATTCACAAAACCACATTTATTACTTTATTAAAGACAGATTTTTATTATTTTATCAAAAAATTTTACTAAAAATTAAAATCTTATTTTAAAATAAAAAACCTATAGGAATAAATCCCTATAGGCTTCTATATCAGTTGATATTATCTTCTGAATCCTCTGTTGTTTCTTTCTTGCTTTCTAGCTTTTCTGCACTCAGGGCATCTTTGAGGTTCATTTTCGAATCCTTTTTCTTTGTAGAACGCTTGTTCTCCCTCAGTGAATACAAATTCTTTTCCGCAGTCTTTACATGTTAAAGTCTTATCTGCCATTTAAACATTCCTCCTTTTAATTTACATCAAGATTTAAAACGGATTTACTCGATAACCTAAAAAGGGAATGTTTTAATCGTTATTAAATCTTTTCTGTGATAATATTATTAACTACAACATCATTAATAATATTATTAATATATCACATTTATCTTTAATATGCAATATATTTTAAATTTTTTCAGAGATTTAGCACCTAAATTCCAGTAAAAATTTTATTTTTACTGGAATTGTATCTTTTTACATTTACTTAAAGGGCTGGTAAGCCCGCAGACCGATAGGTCGCAAAAATAGATACACTTACCCCTACCCCACGAAATCTT
>NZ_CABDWS010000040.1 GCF_901447495.1 Haloimpatiens lingqiaonensis | reverse complement strand
GGAAGGAATAAACGCTGAAAGCATCTAAGCGTGAAGTCCACCTCAAGATTAGATTTCCCATAGCGTAAGCTAGTAAGACTCCTGGAAGACTACCAGGTTGATAGGTCGGAGGTGTAAGCATGGTAACATGTTCAGCTGACCGATACTAATAAGTCGAGGGCTTGATCAAAAGATAATTGACAGTTGACAATTGACAATTGACAATTAAAAGATTTTCCACACTGTGCAATTTTGAAAGAACAATAAGTTCTTTTTTTAGTAAGCTAGTCCGTTAAACTCTAGTAACTAGATACGCTGCGCAGCAGCTAAATACTAGCCCTCTAGACGCTAGCCCACTAGCCCACTGAATTTATCTGGTGATTATGGCTTGAAGGTAACACCCCTTCCCATTCCGAACAGGACGGTTAAGCTTCAAAGCGCCGATGGTACTGCAGGGGAAGCCCTGTGGGAGAGTAGGTCGTCGCCAGGTTGAATATTCCGCGATAGCTCAACGGTGGAGCACTCGGCTGTTAACCGATAGGTTGAAGGTTCGAATCCTTTTCGCGGAGCCATTCAATTTTAATAAATGTTCCGCGATAGCTCAACGGTGGAGCACTCGGCTGTTAACCGATAGGCTGAAGGTTCGAATCCTTTTCGCGGAGCCATTTTTATTTTTTGCAAAATAATTCAACATATATTAAGAAAAAATTCAAGTTAGCTATATTGAAATTTTTCTTAATATATGTTTTTTTATTTAAAAAATTTACTAACAACACATGGAAGTTACTGTATTATTTTATTCTTCTTCAAGGTTAAGTTATGAAATTAAGTCTAATTATATTTATTATGTATGAATAAGAAAAAAATAGATATAATATATATAAATACATATACTAGATATAATATATATAAATACATATACTATAATAATATTCCACTCAGTTATTACTAAATCAATTTTCCCACATTATTTTTAGAATTTATATTAGATAATCTTGAAATATGAATAATAAATATTCAATATCAAATAAGGAACAATAATAAAATTCCATAAACTTGTCAATAATTTAATATTCCAATTATTTAGAAAATTTCGTTAAATTAAAAGGAAAATTTCTTTTAAAAGAGAATAATAAAGTAAGGCTAATTATATGTAAGTATGTAAGGGGGAAAATGCATATGAAAAATTATCAAACCAAAAATTTAAGAAATGTTGCCGTAGTAGGACATAGTGGAGCAGGAAAAACTTCATTGGCAGAAGCTCTATTATATTATTCTAATGTAACAGATAGATTGGGAAGAATAGAAGAAGGTAATACAGTATGCGATTATGATAGTGAAGAGAAAAGAAGAAAAATTTCTATTTCTACAGCTATAGCTCCTTTTCAATGGGAAAATACAAAGATAAATATAGTGGATGTTCCTGGATATTTTGATTTTGAAGGAGAAATGTTAGAAGGATTGAGAGCAGCAGATATAGCCATGATTGCTGTTTCAGGAGTATCCGGTATACAAGTAGGAACAGAAAAAGCATGGGATTATATGAGCAAAAATAATTTACCAAGAGCATTTTTTATAAATAAATTAGATAGAGAGAATAGCAGTTTTGAGAAAGTTTTAGGAGATTTAAAAGAAAAATTTGGTATTTCTGTAGTTCCAGTTCAATATCCTATAGGAACAGAAGAAAACTTTAAAGGATTAATAAATGTTATTTCTAGAGTTGCTAGAATATTTAATCCTAAAACTCATGCTATGGAGAAGGCAGAGATACCTGAAGAACTAATAGAAAAAGTAGATGAATGTAAAAATATGATTATAGAAGCTGTTGCTGAAACTGACGAAAAATTACTTGATAAATATTTTAATGAAGGAACTTTAAGTGATGATGAAATATATCATGGTTTAATAAAGGGCTGTGCAGAGGGAGAAATAACGCCTGTTATGTGTGGTTCTGCTTATATTGGAATAGGTATGAATACTCTATTAGAGGATATAGTTGAGTGTTTCCCATCCCCAGAAGAAACAAGACCTCATATGGCCATAGACTTAAAGGATAATACAGAAAAAGAAATACAGGTAAATGAGAATTTACCCTTTTCAGCATTTGTATTTAAGACTATAGCAGATCCATTTGTAGGGAAATTATCTTTATTTAGAGTAATAACTGGTAAAGCTAAACCAGATAGTACAGTGTATAATTCAAGTAAGGATAAACATGAAAAGATAGGAAGTATGTACTTTATTAGAGGAAAAGAACAAGTACAGACACAAGAGGTTATAGCTGGGGATATTGGGGCTGTAGCTAAGCTTCAATATACAGGTACCGGGGATACTTTATGTGATGAAAATTTTAAAATAAAATATAGAGGCATAGAATTCCCAAAACCAATGCTTTCTAAAGCAGTATTTACTACATCAAAAGGCGATGAGGATAAGATTTCTTCTGGACTGAATAAGCTTTTAGAAGAAGACCCAACTTTTAAGATTTCGAGAGATACGGAGAATGCAGAGACCATAATTTCAGGGTTAGGTTCTACTCATTTAGAGATAATAACAAGTAAATTAAAAAATAAGTTTGGCGTTGGAATAGAATTAAGAAACCCTAAGATACCATATAGGGAAACTATAAGAAATATAGCGGATGTACAGGGAAAACATAAGAAACAGTCAGGTGGTCATGGACAATATGGTGATGTAAAGATTAAATTTGAACCTAGAAATGATGGAGAAGATGAATTACAGTTTGTTGATCAGGTAGTAGGCGGGGTTGTGCCAAGGCAATACATTCCAGCTGTTGAAAAAGGATTAAGGGAATGTATACAACATGGGGTTTTAGCTGGATATCCTGTTATAAGATTAAAAGCCACATTGCATGATGGATCATATCATACAGTGGATTCATCAGAAATGGCATTTAAAATAGCAGCTTCTTTAGCTTATAAAAAGGGATTGAAAGAAGCACAGTCGGTGCTTTTAGAGCCAGTAATGCATGTGGAAATAACTATTCCAGAAGAATTTATGGGAGATATTATGGCTGATGTAAATAAGAAGAGAGGCAGAATTTTAGGAATGGAGTCTAATGGAAATAAACAAAAAATTGTAGCGGAAATTCCTCAAGCAGAATTATTAGATTATTCTACAGATTTACGTTCTATGACAGGTGGCAAGGGAAACTTTTTAATGGAGTTTGAGAGATATGAAGAGGTTCCAAGTTTAGAAGCCAGCAAAATAATAGCGGCTATGGCGGAGGAAAAGGCAGAATAATAGAAAAATATATAATTATATATAATTATATATAAATTATCAAAAGCCCTAAAAATATGGGGCTTTTTTTATTTTTTATAAAAATGAATAAAGAAAATATAATTACAAAAAATAAAAGGACTATGGTAAGCTAAACAAAATTCAATTTATAAATAAGTTTAAGCTTTAGTGATTAAAGTGGTGAAGAAAATATATAAAAGAAAATATATATAAAGGAAAATATATAAAATAATAAGAGAATAGGAGTGTGATTATTTTGTCTCAATATTTTCTTAATATAATTGGCAAAATGCAATTAAGGGATTATTCAAACATATATGATTATATGCAGTTTGTAGGCAATAAGGATGAGCTAGTTATAAGTATAAATTCTAAAGATAATATAGATTCAGATATAATTTGTACAATGCTTAAAGATAACAATTTTAATGTGATTTATGAAGGAGGTAAAAAAAATGAAGAGTACCACATCAAGGCACATAGAAACTAAAAGAAAAAACTATTATTCATCAGAGATAATAAATAGGGCTTATGGTTCAGATGGCATTAAGATAAAACCTATAGATTTTAATGCTAATTTGCTACAAGGATTTTATGGGACTAAGGGAGAGGCTATTGTATTTTACGATTTGCAAAGAGAAAAGTTGGAAAAGGCTTTAAAGGGAGATGAAGAATTAACTCAGTAAATTAGCAAATAAAAGCTTAGGATAAAAATATAAAGTATTAGTCATTATACATAAGTAAATAGGTGTAATATGAAATAAGTGCAAAGTTCAAGGTATTGAAACTAATAGTTTATAATGATATATTTGTACTATGAACTTTTTAAAATTTCAGTTTATTTTGGGGGGAGTATAAATGAAAAAAGAATTTTTTATAAGTAAAAGAGAAGAGATTATGAAAAATATTGAGGATGGTTCTATAGTATTATTATTTGCAGGTAGAGCCCCTTACAAGTCAGCGGATGAAACTTATAGCTTTACACCAAACAGGAACTTTTACTATTTAACAGGAATAGATAGAGAAAACATGATGCTTATGATGCATAAAAGAGCAGGAAAGGTATTTCAAACTCTATTTATAGAAAAAAATGATCCTCAAATGGCAAGATGGTTAGGGGAAAAAATGTCTGAAGAAGAAGCAAAAGAAGTATCAGGCATAGAGGATGTAAGATATATAGAAGATTTTCAGGGTGCATTTGGACTTTTATTCTCTAGATTTAAATATGATAACTTATATTTAGATTTAGAAAGAGCTGAATGGGACATCCCAATGACTAAATCACAAGAATTTGCTAAGGTTGCAAAAGAAAAATATCCTTTTATAAATATAAAAAATATTTACCATGATATATGTGAAATGAGAACTATTAAATCAGAAGAGGAAATAGAAAATATAAGAGAAGCCATAAAGATAACAGAAGAAGGCATATATAAATTAATGGAAAATATGAAGCCTGGTATGATGGAATATGAAATAGAAGCATATTTTGATTTTGTTTTAACTAGTCATGGAGTTAAAGACAAAGCCTTTAAAACTATAGCCGCTTCAGGAAAAAATGCTGCTATTCTTCATTATTCAGATAATAATTGTCAAACTAAAGATGGAGAACTTATGCAGTTTGACTTAGGAGCTCAATATAAATATTATAATGGAGATATAAGTCGTGCTATACCTTTAAATGGTAAATTCACAGAGAGACAAAAGGAAATTTATAATGTGGTTTTAAAAACTAATAAAGAAATAACAGCTATGACTAAGCCAGGAATAACTTTTGAGCAATTAAACATAAGAGCAAAGGAATTATTGGCAGAGGGATGTGTAGAGTTAGGACTTATTAAGGATGCTTCTGAATTATCCAAATACTATTTTCATAGCATAGGACATCAATTAGGCATGGATACTCACGATGTAGGCTCTCATAGTGAATTAAAACCAGGTATGGTTCTTACAAATGAACCTGGATTATATATACCAGAAGAAGGTATAGGCATAAGAATTGAGGACGATTTATTAGTTACTGAAGATGGATGTGAAGTATTAACTAAAAACATGATAAGAGAAATAGAAGAAATAGAAAAATATATGGCTGAGAATAATAAATACTTAAAGTAAAGTATGTTTTTTAACTTTATATTATTTAACCCCGTGGCTTATTGCTGTGGGGTTTTATATAAAAAACTTTTAATATTAATGTAATGTTTTATGTAAATGTGAGGGGGGAAAAGGTGTGGTAAAAAAATTTATAAAATATTATAAACCGCATAAAAAATTGTTCATGTTAGATTTATTTTGTGCTTTTTTAGTAGCTGGGGCAGATCTATTTTTTCCAATGTTCACTAGAGAGATTATAAATGATGTAATCCCTAATAGAAATTTAAAAATGCTATATGTACTTACAGGAATTTTAATCTTATTGTATTTAATAAAACTTATATGTAATTATATAGTTGATTATTGGGGTCATGTGGTAGGAGTTAGAATGCAATATCATATGAGAAAAGATTTATTTGCACATTTACAGGAGTTGCCTTTTAGTTATTTTGACGATAATAAAACTGGTCATATAATGTCTAGGATAGTTAATGATTTGCAGGAAGTGTCTGAACTTGCTCATCATGGACCAGAGGACTTATTTCTTTCTTTTGTTATGTTGATAGGATCCTTTATAATACTGTGTACAATTAATATACGGTTAACAGTAATTATATTTGCATTTATTCCTCTTATATTTTGGTTTGCTATTAAAAAAAGAGTTAATATGGCTAAGGCGTTTAAAGATGTGCGAAAGAAAGTAGCTAATGTAAATGCACAAATTGAAAATAGCATATCTGGAATTAGAGTAGCAAAATCCTTTACTAATGAAGAATATGAAATGGAAAAATTTGACGAAGGTAATATAGAATTTAAGCAATCTAGAGAGTATGCATATAAGGCTATGGCAGAGTTTTTTTCAGGAATAAGGTTTACTATGGATATTTTATATGTTGTAGTTATGTTTGCAGGGGGTATGTTTGTATATAATTATTTAATTAATCCTGGAGATTTAGTAGCTTATTTATTATACATAAATTTATTTATGCAGCCTATAAGAAGACTTACATCTTTTGTGGAGCAATATCAATCAGGTATGGCAGGTTTTGAAAGATTCGTAGAGATAATGAACATAAAGCCTGATATAAAGGACAAGGAAGATGCTAAGGAATTAAATGACGTAAAAGGCACAATAGAACTTAGTAATGTTACATTCAAATATAATAATAAAGAGACAATATTATCTCATTTGGATTTAACCGTAGAACAAGGGAAGACTTTGGCATTGGTGGGGCCATCAGGAGGAGGTAAAACCACATTATGTCATTTGATACCTAGGTTTTATGAAGTTAATGAAGGAAATATATACATAGATGGAAAAAATATAAAAGATGTTACTTTAAAATCTTTGAGGAAGAATATAGGCATTGTACAGCAAGATGTTTTTCTATTTACAGGAACTATAAAAGAAAATATTCTTTATGGAAATCCTGAAGCCAGTGATGAGCAGGTGATAGCCGCTGCTAAAAATGCTAATATACATCAGTTCATTCTAGATTTGCCAGAGGGATACGACACTTATGTAGGGGAAAGAGGAATAAAGCTATCTGGAGGGCAAAAGCAGAGAATAGCTATAGCTAGAGTATTTCTAAAAAATCCTCCAATACTAATATTAGATGAAGCAACTTCTGCTTTAGATAATGAAACTGAACTTATTATTCAAAAGTCTTTAGAGGGACTTTCTAAAGGCAGGACTACTCTAGTGGTAGCGCATAGATTATCTACTATAAAAAATGCAGACGAAATAATAGTACTTACAGATAGCGGCATAGAGGAAAGAGGTACTCATGAAGAACTAATGAAAAAAGGAAACATATATTCAAATCTTTATAATGCACAGTTTAAAGGATATATTCCGGATGAATTATAAAAATGCATTATATAACCATTGCATAAGTTAGGAAAATATTTAACATAGTTTTATCCGATGACTACCTGCCGTAACACTCCCACTTCTAACAAAGTGGGAGATAACGGCAGCTATGTCCCTGAATAACGATCTCTAATCTTCAGATGGAGTAAAAACTCCATCTGAAGGTTAGAGATCTGTTTATGAGGGTTGAAAAGGAATGTTATAAGGGGCTGTGGCACAGGTAACAGTTAGGTTAGTTGTGCTACAGCCTTTGTTATGTGTATAAAATTATTTAGAAATATATAGGGAGGGTATGTGTTACATTAATAACATAATTGTAATAAATTTGTAAACACTAGGGGGCGTTGAGGTGATACTATTAGAATTAGAAAAATAGCAAAAGGGGTGTTGAAATTTTGATAGGTAAAAATGTTCAAGAAAAGTCTATTGAAATAAAAACAAAACCTAATATAAATTTAGATGGTATTGTATGTTTTTTAGCTTTTCTTTTATGTATTATTTTTTTAATATATATAAATATAAATGGTGATAAAAATAATAATCTTAAATATTTAAATTTACTAGTGATAATAACTGCACTGGTTCTTTTAGTGTTTTCTATGGATAAGATGAATTTAATAAGAAGAATATATGTTAGATTTATAGGAAAGGAAATTATTATATATCCTAGAATGTTGTGCGATAAGACTATAATAAATGCAGAAGATATTAAAAAAGTTATAAATATGGATGATAAGATACTATTGATTTTAAGTTACGACAAAAACTATATATCTATAATAAAGAAAAATATGTGCTTAAAGGATCAAAAAGATTTTATATACAAGCTATCTAAATATAGCAGGGTGGAAAATAAGGGATGTCTTAAAAATATTTTTTATTAATGAAAATTATAAAGAATTCTAGATGAAATAATTCGTCTAGGATTTTTTTGTTGTTCTAAAAATTATATTGATTTCCTATATATAGTATTAAAGTAGTAACAAAAAGGAGAGATATAGAAAATGAAAAAAAGAAAGTTGTTTACACTTTTATCATTGACCATGGCATTTGCATTTGTATTTACTGCTTGTAAAGAAAAACCAAAGCCAGATGCCAACAAACCTAAGATAGAGGAGGAGGAAGTAAAACCAGCTTCAAAGCACACAGAAATAATAAAGGCATCAAATCCTAATGGATTACCTGATGTTTCAAAAAACAGAAAAGACATGTTAATTGTAGGCTTTAATGCACCAGAAGGAAAGTTCAATTCTATATATTCTGGTACAGTAGATGATGCTTATGTATGTAGTCTTATTTATGATGGATTGATTTCAAATGATGCAGAAGGAAATCCAACAGCTAATGTGGCAGAAAAATGGGAAATATCAGAGGATGGAAAAACATACACATTTAAATTAAAGAAGGGAATTAAGTTTTCAAGTGGAGATGAACTTACAGCTGAAGACGTAGCATTTACTTATACTGCTATATGTGATCCAAACTATAAAGGATCAAGATTTGATGCAGTAGAAAAATTATTAGGATATGAAAAATATCATAAAGGTGATGCAAAAGAGGTTGAAGGAATAAAGGTTATAGATCCTTATACAATTTCATTTACATTGACAGAGCCTAAGGCACCAGCTATCTATGATTTTGGATATGGAATAATGCCTAAAAAATACTATGGATTTGAAAAAGGCAAAATAAAAGAATTAGAGGATAAATTCTTAAAACCAGTAGGTTCAGGAGCTTATATATTTAAAGAATATAAACCAGGTCAAGAAGTTGTTCTAGAAAAGAACCCTAACTATTGGAAGGGTGAGCCTAAGATAAAGACAGTTATACTAAAAGCTGTTACTGCAGAAAATATGATGCAGCAAATAAAAGCTGGAGAAATAGATGTTTGTAGAGTATCAGCAAAACCAGAGAACGTTCAAGAATTAAAAGAGGCAGGATTCTTAAATATGCAGCTTTATCCTGGTAATGGATATGGATATATGGGATTAAATTTAAGAAATGAAAAATTTAAAGATAAGAGAGTTCGTCAAGCTTTAGCATATGGTTTAGATAGAAAAGGATTTGCCAATGCATACTTTGGCGAATATGCAGATGTATGTAATGGACCAGTATCACCAGTTTCTTGGGCATATACAGATGATTTAAATAAATATGAATATGATGCAGATAAAGCTAATAAATTATTAGATGAAGCTGGATGGGTTAAAAAGGATGATGGATTTAGATATAAAGATGGTAAGAAATTCACCATATCTTGGTATACCTATAGTGGAAGTAAATATGTTGAAACTTTAATACCAATAGTAAAAGATAACTGGAAGAAACTAGGCATAGATGTAGTTCCTGAAATGATGGAGTTTGCAACTTTATGTACTAAGGTGTACGATGAACAAAATTTTGAAATGTTTAATATGGCTTGGTCCTTAAGTATAGACCCTGATTCACTTGGCATATTTGGAATTTCTCAAGACGTAAAAGGTGGATTTAATGCAGGTGGATGGAGAAATGAAGATGGAGAAAAATTACTACAAGAAGGATTAAAGACAACTAAACTGGAAGAAAGAAAAGAAATATACAAAAAATGGTTACAAATAGCTAACGATGACCTACCTTATATATTCCTAGATATGAGTAAAGAAATGTGGGCTGTAAGTTCAAAGGTTAAAGGGTTAGATTTATCACCTTATATTGATTTCACATTGGATGTATATAAAGCAGAAATCAAATAATAATATATTTAAAATATGTGCCTAGTAAAGGTTACTAGGCACATATGAATATAGAGAGGGGGTATAAAATGAAAAATTATGTTTTACGAAGAGTTCTTCAGATGATACCAATCCTTATAGGTGTTTCTTTAATTATATTTTTACTTATTCATTTAGCACCGGGAGACCCATTAACAGGTAAAATAGACCCTCGAATGAGTTTGGAGGCAAAACAAGAATTAAGAAGACAGTTCGGTATAGATAAGCCAACTATAGTGCAATATGGAATTTGGGTTAAGAATGCACTTAAAGGGGACTGGGGAGAGTCTATTTATTATAAACAATCAGTAGGGAAAGTAATGAATACATATATATGGAATTCATTTAAACTTTCTATAGTATCATTTGTTCTTGCCATAATTATTTCTATACCTATAGGGGTAATTTCAGCTACTAAGCAATATTCAGGTTTTGATTACTTCTTCACTATATTTGCTCTGTTTGGTATATCTATGCCATCATTTTTCTTTGGTGAATTATTGATGAAGTGGCTGGCAGTGGATGTACACATTTTCCCGGTAGCAGGTATGTTCACAGCAGGAAGTAATGCGGTGGGGATGGCAAAATTTTTAGATGGAATGAGGCATATGGCGCTACCTCTCATAGTATTAACTCTAGGCAGCTTGGCTGGATTTATGCGATATACTAGGTCAAGTATGCTGGAGGTTATAAGACAGGATTATATAAGGACTGCTAGAGCAAAGGGACTTAAAGAAAAAGTCGTAATATATAGACATGCACTTAGAAATGCTATGATACCTGTTATTACACTACTTGGATTTTGGCTTCCAGCTCTATTTAGTGGAGCAATAGTAACTGAGTCAATATTTGGGTGGCCAGGCATAGGACCAGTGGAACTAAATGCAGTAAGTGGAAGGGACTATCCATTACTTATGGGTATAAATATGCTACTGGCGCTATTAGTTTTATTAGGCAATCTTTTAGCAGATATAATTTATGCAGCGGTAGACCCAAGAATAAGGTATAAGTAGGAGGTGAAAAAATTGAAAGAAAATGAAATAGTAAGTCCTTTTAAAATAGTTCTTAGAAGATTAAGAAAAAATAAATTAGCGATGCTAGGAATGTGCATACTGATATTCATGATTTTATTTTCATTCATTGGACCATGGTTTTCATCCTATAATATGAATACTATGAGTTTAGTGGATAAATATAAACCACCAACAAGCACCCACATTTTAGGAACAGATGAAGTTGGAAGAGATGTTTTGACTAGACTCATGTATGGGGGAAGAGTTTCTTTATTGGTAGGAATATTGGCTGTAATAATTGAGGTTGTAATTGGAAGTATATTAGGAGCTATTGCAGGATATTACGGTGGGAAAATAGATGCAATAATTATGAGAATTGTAGATATGTTTATGTGTTTACCAGGTTTGCCAATACTTATAATGCTTGCAGCGGTTATGTCTGATTTGAAAATAAAACCTGAAAATAGAATGTATGTGATTATGTTTATAATAGGTTTTCTAGGATGGCCTTCCCTTTGTCGTATAGTAAGGGGACAAATACTTTCTTTAAGGGAGCAGGAATTTATGCAGGCTGCAGAGTGTTTAGGATTAAGTGATAAAAGAAAAATGTTTGTACATTTATTACCTAATACTTTTGCATCTATAATAGTTTCTGCTACTTTAGGAATTGGAGGGGCTATACTTACAGAATCTACTTTGAGTTTTTTAGGCCTAGGAGTAACACCACCTACACCTTCTTGGGGGCAAATGGTTCAAAAGGTAAATGATTTATTTACTTTGAAAAACAGAATGTGGGTTTGGGCACCACCAGGTTTGTGTATATTTCTAACAGTTATGGCCATAAATTTATTTGGTGATGGCTTAAGAGATGCACTAGATCCTAAACTAAAGGTATAGGGGGTGTGAATATGGAAAACACTGATTTAGTTCAAATAAAAAATTTAAAAACGTATTTTATGACAGAAGATGGAATTGTAAAGGCAGTAGATGATGTGAGCTTTAAAATAAAAAAAGGTGAGACATTAGGATTAGTTGGTGAATCGGGATGTGGAAAAAGTGTTGCAGCCATGTCTATTATGAGACTTATACCTAATCCACCAGGAAAAATTATGGGTGGAGAAATATATTTTGAAGATAAAAATATTTTAGAGTTAAAGGATGAAGAGATGAGAAATATAAGGGGCAATGATATAGCTGTAATTTTTCAAGAGCCTATGACATCTTTAAATCCTGTACTTACCATAGGATATCAAATAAATGAAACCATAATACTTCACCAAAAATTAGATAAAGAAGGGGCAAAAGAAAGAGCTATTGAAATGCTAAAATTAGTAGGAATACCTAGGGCAGAGGAGGTATTTAATTGCTATCCTCATGAATTAA
Source organism: Haloimpatiens lingqiaonensis (assembly GCF_901447495.1). Lineage (GTDB taxonomy): Bacteria > Bacillota > Clostridia > Clostridiales > Clostridiaceae > Haloimpatiens > Haloimpatiens lingqiaonensis. Next base: position 19,139 of record NZ_CABDWS010000040.1, on the reverse strand, counting down.
GTGGTGGAATGAGGCAAAGAGCTATGATAGCTATGGCGCTTTCCTGTAACCCTAAACTTTTAATTGCAGATGAACCAACCACTGCATTAGATGTTACTATTCAAGCTCAAATTTTACAATTGATGAGGAATTTAAAAAATAAGATAGGGGCATCTATAATGCTTATAACCCATGACCTGGGAGTTATTGCAGAAATGGCAGATTATGTTGTAGTTATGTATGCCGGAAAAGTAGTAGAAAAGGCACCAGTGGTGGAGTTATTTAAAAATCCTAAACATCCTTATACTATAGGACTTTTAAATTCAAAACCTACATTAAATAAAGAGCAGGATAAATTATATTCTATTCCAGGTCAAGTGCCTAATCCTATAGGTATGCCAGAGTATTGTTATTTTTATGAAAGATGTAATAGAGCCTGTGAGGAATGTAAAAAAGGAATACCACCCCTAATAGATAAGGGCAATAGACATGAAGTAGCTTGTTGGCTTTATGATAAGGAGGTGGAATAGATGGAAAAAAGCAATGATACGTTAATAAGGGTTGATAATTTGAAAAAATATTTTCCTATAAGTGGAGGGTTTTTTCAAAAAACCGTAGGATATGTAAAAGCTGTAGATAATGTTAGTTTTAATATAAATAAAGGAGAAACCTTAGGTTTAGTAGGAGAATCAGGATGTGGTAAATCTACTATAGGCAGAACTATATTGAGACTATGGAATAAAACAGAGGGTGATGTATATTTTAAGGATGTAGATGTATATAAATGTAATAAATATCAATTGAGAAAGTTAAGGCTTAAGATGCAGCTTATATTTCAAGATCCATATAGTTCGTTGAATCCTAGATTAACCGTTGGGGAAATAGTTGGGGAAGCCTTAAGAGATCATGGTATATGTTCTAAGGAAGAAATTAGCCATAAAGTTAGTGAAACTTTAAAAATTTGCGGACTTGCTTCGTATCATATAAAAAGATATCCACATGAATTTTCTGGAGGACAAAGACAGAGGATTGGTATAGCTAGAGCATTGATTTTAAATCCAGATTTTATAGTAGCAGATGAACCGGTATCAGCACTAGATGTATCAATACAAGCTCAAATCATAAATTTAATGGAAGAACTTCAAGAGACTATGGGATTTTCATATCTATTTATTTCTCATGATTTAAGTGTGGTGAAGCATATATCTCATAGAGTTGGAGTTATGTATTTAGGCACTTTAGTAGAAATGGCCAAAAAAGACGAGTTATATAAGAATCCATTGCATCCATATACTAAAGCTTTATTGTCAGCCGTTCCAATACCAGATCCTACTTTAAAAAGAGACAGAATAATTTTAAAGGGGGATATACCAAGTCCGGCTAATCCACCTACAGGTTGCAAATTTCATACTAGATGTCCATATGCCATTAAAAAGTGTTCTGAAGAAGTTCCTGAATATAGAGAAGTGGATAAAGAACATTTTGTGGCTTGTCATTTAGTATAAATTTATTGGGATAAAAGGAGAAAATAAATGAAAGATATAAAAGATGAATTGCTTAAGGAAGAATGCAAATATGAAAAATTTACTTTTAAAGATTTGCTAGCACTTACAATTGCAGGTATACAGGTGGTTTTGCCTTTTGTACTTATACTAGTAGCTTGCTTAACACTAGTGCTAATAATAATGACTAAGTTTTGGATAAAATAGTTATTAAAAGTTTTTTATTTCAATAAAAATAAAGCCATGAATAATAGTTAATTTATATAATTGTTATTTATGGCTTTATTTTACTTTGAAATGGAAGTAATTTTGAATAATACTAAGAATAAAAGAGAAAAGCTAACATATACACATATATATTGGATAAAATATTTAAAAGGTGTATTGCATAAAATATGTAAAAATAATATGATAAAATTAAAGTCAAAGAAAGATAAAGTCAGGAGAGATAAAAATGGCAAGATTATCCGACATTATAGAAGAATTCATAAAAGAGATGATGAAAGAGAATGAAGAAGATGAATTAGAGATAGTGAGAAATGAATTGGCTAATTATTTTAGTTGTGCACCTTCTCAAATAAACTATGTTTTAACTACTAGGTTTACCACGGACAAGGGGTATTATATAGAAAGTAAACGGGGAGGTGGAGGTTGTATTAGAATTAGAAGAATACAAGTGGAGAATTACAAGCCTCTTTTAAAGATTATAAATAAAAAAATTGGAAATAATGTTACCTATGATACTGGAGTTAAAATAATCCAGGGTTTATATGAAGCTGGGTATATAGATGAAAAAGAAAGCAATATAATGAAGGCGGCTATAAACGAAAGGGCTTTATCGAATAATACCGATGATAGAAATGTTCTTAGGGCAGATATATTAAAATCTATGATTACAGTAATATTATTGTAGTTTGAAAATAAAGTTTTATGTTTAGAAGAGTATTGAATTATAAGAATACCATTGTAGCTTGGAGGGATGAAAATTGATATGTAGTGTATGTAATAAGAAAGAAGCCACAGTGCATATTACAAGAATAATAAATGGACATAAGGAAGAACTATATTTATGTGAAGATTGTGCTAGAAATAAGGAAGGGTTAAATGTAAATTTAGAATTGGAGCCGGAATTTAATTTATCCTCGCCTTTCACTTTTCAAAGTATACTCAGCGGAATAATGGACTATATGAATAAAAATGGAAACAGTGGTTTGGAACAGCCTAAGGAAGCTATATGTAAACATTGCGGTACAACTTATAGTGAATTTAAAGAAAAAGGATTACTTGGGTGTAGCTATTGTTATAGAAGCTTTGGTAATACATTAAATTCTGTAATAAGAAGAGTACAAGGAAATGTGGAGCACATAGGTAAAATTCCCAAAACAGCAGGTAGAGACATATTAAAAAGGAAGACTATATTGGAATTAAGGGAAAAGCTACAAAGGGCCATAGCGGAAGAAGAATATGAAAAAGCTGCTGAATTGAGAGATAAAATAAGAGAAATAGATAAAGAGATTTAGGGAGTGGTTATATGGAAAACTGGGTTAAAGCTAAGAATGAAATGGAAGATATTGTTCTTAGTAGTAGAATAAGATTAGCTAGAAATTTACAGGGAATCCCATTTCCGGATAAGTTAGATATACCAAATGGAAAAGATTTGGTGAATAAAATAGAGGAAAATTTTTATAGCGTATATAGTCAGGAAGATTATAAAACGATTTATTTATGGAGTAATGATAGAGTAAGTAATAGTGTATATTTAGAAAAGCATTTAATAAGTCCAAAACTTTTGAATAATACACATAAGGGAGCTTTTATATGTGATAAGGAACAAACAGTAAGTATTATGATGAATGAAGAGGATCATTTAAGGATACAATGTATCACTGCAGGATTAAATCTTAAAGAGGCCTATGAAACTGCTAACATATTAGATAATAAATTAGAGGAAAATATGCAATTTGCTTTTGATGAAAAGTTAGGATATTTGACAGCTTGCCCTACAAATCTAGGAACGGGTTTAAGAGCTTCAGTAATGCTGCATTTGCCAGCGTTAGTCATGGAAAAGGAAATTGAACAAGTATTTACAGCTATATCGCATTTAGGCATGACTATAAGAGGACTATATGGAGAGGGATCTAGATCAGAGGGAAACTTATTTCAAGTATCTAATCAGGTTACATTAGGGGTGAGTGAGCAGGAGATAATTACTAATTTAATTGCAGTGGTGAAGCAGATAATAAATCAAGAAAATATAGCGAGAGAAAGAATACTAAAAAAATATAATTATGAAATTCAGGACAAAATATATAGAGCCTTGGGAATATTACGTTCTGCAATACTTTTAGAGAATAGCGAATGTTTGAAACTTTTATCTTATGTAAGAATGGGAGTGGAAACGGGCATAATAAAGGATATAGAAAAAAATACTCTTAATGAGTTATTAATATATTCACAACCGGCTAGTTTACAAAAAAACTCAAAAGAAACACTATCTAAAAAACAGAGAGATATGCAGAGAGCTATTTTAATAAAATCTAAATTATAGTTTTAAGGAGGAAGAAAATGATCTTTGGAAGATTTTCAGACCGTTCTCAAAAGGTTTTTATGTATTCACAAGAGGAAGCAAAAAGTTTTAGACATGGATATGTAGGAACGGAACATATACTTTTAGGAATATTAAGAGAAGAAGGCATAGCTAGAAGATGTCTAAATGAACAAGGTGTTACAGTGGAAAATGTAAGAACATTGGTTAATAGATATGAGGGACAGGGAGATATGGATTTTGTACAAAATGAAATTTCATTAACTCCAAGGACAAAGAGACTTTTAGAGATAAGTTTAATGGAAGCTAGAAACTTAAATCATAACTATATAAGTCCAGAACATATGCTTATAGCGTTAATAAAGGAAGGAGAGGGGGTTGCTTTTACAATTCTTGCGAACTTAAATGTGGACTTTAATAAACTTATAAGAGAGGTAATACAAAACTTATCTGGAGAACAAGCTTCTACAAATAACACCACTCCACAAAGTGAAGGGCAAAACACACCTACTTTGGATCAGTATGGGCGTGATTTAACCAACATGGCTAAACAGGGAGAATTAGACCCTGTAATAGGAAGAGATAAAGAGACTGAAAGAGTTTTAGAAATATTATGTAGAAGAACTAAGAATAATCCATGTTTAATTGGAGATCCTGGTGTTGGTAAGACAGCTATAGCAGAAGGGTTAGCTCAAAGGATAGTTCAAGGCAATATACCGGAAATTTTAAAGGATAAAAGGGTTGTTACTTTAGACATGTCCTCTCTTATAGCTGGTTCTAAGTATAGAGGTGAGTTTGAGGAAAGATTAAAAAATGTGATGGTTGAAATAAACAATTGCAAAAATGTAATTTTATTTATAGATGAAATCCACACAATAATAGGAGCTGGAGGAGCTGAGGGAGCAATAGATGCATCTAATATATTAAAACCTGCTCTTGCAAGAGGTGAAATTCAATGCATAGGAGCTACTACTATAGATGAGTATAGAAAATATATAGAAAAGGATGCAGCACTTGAAAGAAGATTTCAACCAGTAATGGTAGGAGAGCCTACTAAGGAAGAAACAGTATTAATACTAAGAGGGTTAAGAGATAAGTACGAAGCTCATCATAGAGTTAAGATAACAGATGATGCTATAGAAACAGCAGTAAAATTATCAGATAGGTATATAACAGATAGATACTTACCAGATAAAGCTATAGATTTGATTGATGAGGCAGGAGCAAAAGTTAGGATACAAAACTTAACGGCCCCACCAGATTTAAAGACTATGGAGGAAAAGCTTGAAAAAATATGTAAGGAAAAATCTGATGCTATAAATGTTCAAAATTTTGAAAAGGCTGCTAGCTTAAGAGATGAGGAAAAAAATTTAAGAGATCAGCTTGAAAATCTTACAAGGAATTGGAAGACAAAGAGTGAAGTAGGGGAAGGTATAGTTTCCTCAAAGCAAATTGCAGCAGTAGTAGGTAAATGGACCAATATACCTGTAGAAAAGCTTACAGAAACGGAATCAGAAAGATTGCTAAAATTAGAGGATATTCTTCATAAGAGAGTTATTGGTCAAGAAGAAGCAGTAAAATCTGTAGCCAGAGCTGTAAGAAGAGCAAGGGTTGGACTAAAAGATCCTAAGAGACCCATAGGTTCATTTATATTTTTAGGGCCAACTGGTGTTGGTAAAACAGAGCTTTCAAAAGCCTTAGCAGAGGCTATGTTTGGTGATGAAAAAAATATTATAAGGATAGACATGTCTGAGTATATGGAGAAGCATGCAGTATCTAGACTTATTGGTTCTCCTCCAGGATATGTAGGATATGAGGAAGGGGGACAATTAACAGATAAGGTTAGAAGGCATCCATACTCCGTTGTATTATTTGATGAAATAGAAAAAGCACATCCAGATGTATTTAATATAATGCTTCAAATATTAGAAGATGGAAGACTTACAGATGGCAAAGGTAAAACTGTAGACTTTAGAAATACTATAATCATAATGACATCTAATGCAGGAGCAGCCACCATAAAAAAACAGAGAGCTTTGGGATTTAGTGTTTTAGAAGATGAAAGAGAAACAGAATATGAAAAAATGAAGGAAAATATTATGCAGGAGTTAAAAAGAACCTTTAGGCCTGAGTTCTTAAATAGAATAGATGATATAATTGTATTCCATCAATTAGAGCAAATACATTTAACAAAAATAGTTGGGCTAATGCTTAATGAAGTTGCAAGAAGGCTCAAGGAACAAGACATAGAAATAGGATTTGATGAAGCGGCAGAAGAATTTCTTGCTAAAAGTGGGTTTGATTCTACTTATGGAGCAAGACCTTTAAGGAGAGAGATAACTAAGGTGGTAGAAGATAAATTATCAGAAGAAATGCTTAAGGGAAATATTTTAAAGGGAGATAGAGTAAAAGTTACTGAAGAGAACGGAAGTTTAATATTTTCAAAAGAATAAATTATTTTAAAGGATTGGAAATAACCAATCCTTTTTCAAATAAAAATTGTTAATTAATAATGAATAAATACAGATTTTTATATATTTTTAACAAAATAATGATAAAATTAAAAATGAATAAATTAAAATATTGTGGATTATAACAAAATGTATGAAAATAATGCTAGTATAGGAACAAAATATAGAAAAATATGTTTAATATATTAAAAATATGAGAATAATAATAATAAATATAGTTTATATTAAATTAATAATAAAATTGTAGAAAATGTAAAGCATTAGGTATATAATATATATTTAGATAGTTATGTAGCCACGTTTTTTAATGTGGTTTTTTTATTATAATAGGTAAGAATATAGTCATATAAGGTAATCAACGTAAAGCTAGGGGGTGTATAAGTTGGCAAAGTTAAAAAACTATTTCCAGTGCGAAAAATGTGGATATGAAAGTGCAAAATGGTTGGGACGTTGTCCAGATTGTGGGGCGTGGAACAGTTTCGTAGAGGAAGTTAAAGATGTATCAAGAGCCTCTAACATAAGCACTAAAGCTAATGCAAGTACACCAAAGAGCATAACTAGCATAAAATCCAGTGAGTATGAAAGATATGATACAGGAATAAGAGAACTGAACAGGGTATTAGGAGGAGGTCTGGTTAAAGGATCTTTAGTGCTTATTTCTGGAGATCCAGGTATAGGAAAATCAACTTTATTACTTCAAACAGCTAGTAATATTGGTGAAAAGTACGGAAAGGTACTGTATGTATCTGGTGAAGAATCTGAGGAACAAATAAAAATGAGAGGAGATAGGTTAGAAACCACTTCTCCTAACTTATATGTGGTATCGGAAACTGATATAGACTTGATAAAAGAGCACATAGATAATATAGGGCCCTCATTTGTTATAATAGATTCTATTCAAACACTCTATAATACTGAAATTGGTTCTGCACCAGGAAGTGTATCACAGGTCAGAGCATGTTCTAATGAGCTTATGCGAACTGCTAAAGGCAAAAATATACCATTTTTTATAGTTGCTCATGTAACCAAACAGGGGGAACTAGCAGGGCCAAGGGTATTAGAGCATATGGTAGATACAGTCTTGTATTTTGAAGGGGAGAGAACGCAGGAATTTAGAATACTACGTACCATGAAGAATCGTTTTGGAACTACTAGTGAAATAGGAGTTTTTGAAATGAGAGATGTGGGACTAAAGGAAATATATAATCCGTCCGAAGTATTTCTTGAAGAAACAAATTTTAATCAAGAAGGTTCTGCAGTTATAGGTATAATGGAAGGTACTAGACCCCTTTTGGTAGAAATTCAAGCCTTAGTTAGTGAAACTAAGGCAGCTATGCCAAGAAGAACTGCTGTAGGAATTGAAAATTCAAGATTAAGCTTAATTCTTGCAGTATTAGAAAAAAAATTAAGAATACCTTTTTACAAATACGACGTATATGTAAATGTAGTAGGTGGATTAAACATAGATGGAACTTTTGGAGATTTAGGATTAGCTTTAGCTTTGGTGTCTAGTGCCACAGGAAGAGCTTTTAAACTAGATAGAATGATATTAGTTGGAGAGGTAGGACTTACATCAGAGGTTAGACCCATTGCTCATTGTGAAAAGTTAGTAAATGAAGGCCAAAAGATGGGATTTAAAAATATTGTTATACCTTATAGAAATTTGGAAAAAATAAAAAGTGAAGAAATAAAAACCATAGGAGTATCTTCTCTAAAGGAAGCTATAACTAAAGTTTTTTAGATAAGGGTGAGCGAAGTGAGATTTAAAAAAGATAAAGAGTTAATGGAAATTTTAAAAATAATGGCTCCGGGAACACAACTTAGAGAAGGATTGGAAAACATATTAAGAGCGAAAACTGGAGGCCTTGTAGTATTAAGTGATAAGGAAGATGTATTACAACTTGTGGATGGCGGATTTAATATTAATTCAGAGTATAGCCCTTCATACATATATGAACTTGCGAAAATGGATGGAGCAATAATAGTTACTAGTGATCTGAAGAAAATATTAGTAGCAAATGCTCAACTTATACCGGAATCCTCTATACCTACGTTTGAAACAGGAACAAGACACAGAACAGCACATAGAATAGCCAGACAAACAGGAGCTATAGTAGTGGCTATTTCTCAAAGAAGAAATGTAATAACTATATATAAAGATACTATAAAGTATGTTCTTAGAGATAGTAGTGCTATACTTGCTAGAGCTAATCAAGCACTTCAGACCTTAGAAAAGTATGTATCTGTTTTGGATAGAGTAGTAAGCAATTTAAATTTGCTAGAATTTCAAGATTTAGCCACTTTGTTTGATGTTATAACTGCTATTCAAAGAACTGAAATGGTAATGAGAATAGTAAGTGAAATAGAAATGTATATATGTGAATTAGGAAATGAAGGAAGGCTTATATCTATGCAGCTTAGTGAACTCATAAAAAATGTAGAGGAAGATGGAATACTTCTTATAAGAGATTATTGTGAAAGTGACATGGATTATAATGAAATATATAAGCAAATTCAAAATATGTCTTCTGAAGAACTGATAGATTTGGATGCTATTTCAAAATTACTAGGGTATACTGGTGTACCTTTAGTAGATACACTTATATCACCTAGAGGATATAGAATGCTGAATAAGATTCCAAGACTGCCTGTAAATGTAATAGAAAACCTAGTTAGCAATTTTAAAGAGTTAAAGTCTGTTGTAGAGGCAAGTTATGAGCAGTTGGATAATGTAGAAGGAATAGGTGAAGCAAGGGCTAAAGCTATAAAAAATGGACTTAGGAGATTAAGAGAACAATTTATGCTTGATAAGCAGTTATAGCACAAAACTAATTGTGCTATAACATGAATAACTTATTTAAGGGAGTATTTCCCTAGGGTGTTTATTCGATCGTATTCTTTTAATAATATATCATAGAGGTTTAAATCTAGCACGTTGCAAAGGGATGCAAGATAAAATAAGTTATTTCCAATTTCTTTTTCTAGAACATCTCTGCAATTGTCGCACAGGTTCCCTTTTAAGTGGGTTTCTATGAGAGATTGTAAATCACTAATACTTTCATAAGAGTTAGGAACTTTTTGCTTTTCCACATTTATTTTTATACAACCACAGTTGGTTGCGGATTTAGCAATAGCTCTGTTTATTCTAGATTGTGATTCTTGAAGTTTAGTAATTATATCTAAAATACTTTTATGCCTTAAAAGGGATTCGGATACAGAATTTTGGAAATCATCGAATATAACGTCTTTCATAAAACTCAGCTCCTTACAAAAAATTCAAAATCCATTGTTAATGTAATTATAGTTTTTTTTATATGATTTTGTCAACAATACTATAGAAGGATTTTGTATATTTATAAATTGTTTTAAGATTAAGTATACCTATATGATAAAATAAAAGAACAATAAAATATAGGGGGACTTAAAAAAAAGAAAATTTTGAAACAAACATTGCAATAAAAATTTAATTAATATATATTAGTTATATAAAAATACAAAAAATGCAAAAGGTGTTTATTTTTTATATATTAGGAGGTGAAAAGGTGTTAAAAAAGATTTTAAGAATTTTATTTACAATCATCGGGCTTGTATTAGGATTTATTATAGGAAATGCTTTGCTTAAGACAGATTATATAGGTAAAGTAGAATATTTTAGGACTAGTGCAGTGCTATCTATAGTATTTATTGTTTTTTGTGTTTTATTATTTGGATTTATTATGTTTTTAATTTCTCCTATAATTAATGCTTGTATTATGAAGATCATGGACTATGTGGAAAATAATTTCCAGAGAGTGCCTGCTAATGACATTTTATTTGGAACTGTAGGAGCTATTATTGGACTTATAATAGCAGTACTTATAACTTCAACTTTTTCTAATTTTGGAGCATTAGGAACTATATTAAGTATCCTTATAGCTGTTATAATGGCAGCTTTGGGAGTTAATATTTCTATAAGAAAAAAGGAGGAAATAACTAATTTCTTTTCTAATTTCAAAAAAACAAATACAGGTAAGGATAAAAAAGCTAAGAATACACATAAGGGAAGTCCTAAAGTACTGGATACATCGGTTATAATAGATGGACGTATATTAGATATATGTCAAACTGGATTTGTAGAAGGAACATTAGTTATACCTAATTTTGTTTTGGAAGAATTAAGACATATAGCAGATTCCTCAGATTCTTTAAAAAGAAATAGGGGAAGAAGAGGATTAGACATACTAAATAAGATACAAAAGGAATTAAAAATTGATGTTCAAATATATGAAAAAGATTTTCCTGATATAGCAGAGGTAGATAGTAAGTTATTGAAATTGGCTCAAGTATTAGAGGGCAAGGTAATAACTAATGATTATAATCTGAATAAAGTAGCTCAATTTCAGGGTGTAGATGTATTAAATATAAATGAGCTAGCTAATGCCGTTAAACCAATGGTGCTTCCAGGGGAAGAAATGATTATACCAATAGTTAAAGATGGAAAAGAATCAGGACAGGGTATTGGTTATTTAGATGATGGTACTATGATAGTAGTAGAAGGCGGAAGAAAGTATATGGGTGAAACTAAATACGTAATAGTTACATCTGTATTACAAACAGCTGCTGGAAGAATGATATTTGCTAAGCCTAAAGAGTAATAGTTTAATTGCGAGAAGGGAATTTGATATGAGTAAAAACTGTGCAATTATTTTAGCTGCTGGTAAGGGAGCTAGAATGAAGGCTGGTATTAATAAGCAATATATAGAAATAGGAAATAAACCAGTGCTTTATTATACATTAAAAGCTTTTGCTGATAGTGAACTTATTCAAGAGATAATTATTGTTGCAGCTAGGAGCGAAATAGAGTACTGTAGAAAAGAAGTAGTAGAGAAATACCAAATAGATAAGGTTTCTAAAATAGTAGAAGGGGGCAGAGAAAGGCAAGATTCAGTAGCAAATGGATTAGAAGCATTAAATGAATGTGATATAGTACTTATACATGATGGAGCAAGACCATTTGTAAATGAGCGTATTATAGAGGAAGGCATAAAGTATGCTGATAAATATGGAGCATCAGCTTGTGGAGTGAAACCTAAAGATACTATAAAGATAAAGGGCAAAGAGGGATTTTCTAAGGAAACCTTAAAAAGGGATGAATTGTTTTGTGTTCAAACTCCTCAAATTTTTCAATATGAGTTAATATTAAATTGCCATAAAAAATTGAAAAAAGAGAATATAAGTGTTACTGATGATACCATGGTAGCGGAGAGATATGGTTATAAAGTATATCTTTATGAAGGAGGTTATAATAATATAAAGATAACTACCCCAGAGGATTTAGTAATATGTAGAGGATTATTGGATAAACTATTGACATAAATTAAAACTATAAGTATATTGTTAATTAAAATAAAATATTAAGCTATGATGAAGACTAGTAGAAACGCAATACAGAGAGAGAATCCTAGGCTGAAAGATTTTCAAATGTTTTGAACCTACTTCGGAGCTGTAGGTAAAAACTACCGGTGTAAGCCGTTATTTAATTGAGTACAAATTTAGGTGGTACCGCGAAAAAACTCGCCCTAATACAGGGTGAGTTTTTATTTTTGCATAAAATTATAATTTTAAATAGTACTATGGAGAAGAAAGATAGGGAGGAAAAACTATGAAGATGTCAAATATGCTAATAAATACTTTAAGGGAAGTGCCAAAGGAAGCAGAACTTCCAAGTCATCAGTTAATGTTAAGGGCAGGAATGATGAAGAAAATGGCATCAGGTATATACAACTTTATGCCTTTAGGACTTAGAGTATTAAAGAAAATAGAAAATATAGTTAGAGAAGAAATGGATAATGCAGGAGCACAAGAATTTTTAGCATCAGCAGTTATCCCAGCAGAACTTTGGAAAGAATCAGGAAGATGGGATGTATTTGGTCCAGAAATGTTTAAACTTAAAGACAGAAATGAAAGAGAGTTTTGTCTAGGACCTACTCATGAAGAAGTTTTTACAGATATAGCTAGAAATGAAATAAATACATATAAGCAGCTTCCATTAAATTTATATCAAATTCAAACTAAATATAGAGATGAGAGAAGACCAAGATTTGGAGTTATGCGTTCAAGAGAATTTATAATGAAGGATGCTTATAGCTTTGATAAAGATAATGAAGGATTAGATGTGGCATATAATAAAATGCATGAGGCTTATGAGAATATATTTGACAGATGTGGACTTGAATACAGTTGTGTAGAAGCAGATTCAGGAGCCATGGGTGGAGCAGGTTCAGCTGAATTCATGGTTAAATCAGAGTTTGGGGAAGATGAAATAGTATTTTGTTCTTCTTGTGAGTACGCAGCTAACATGGAAAAAGCACCTTCTACAGCAGAAATAAGTGAAAAAGAAGATATGAAGGAGTTAAATAAAATAGCTACACCTGATGTTAGAACTATTGATGATTTAGTTAGCTTTTTTAAAACTACTTCTAAAAAGTTTGCTAAAACTATAATATATGAAGCTGATGAAAAAGTAGTGGCAGTTATGGTGAGAGGCGATAGAGAAGTAAACGAGGTTAAGGTTAAAAATGCAATCGGTGGAGCAGTAGACTTTGAGATGGCTAGTGAGGCAATAGTGAGAAAAGCTACAAATGCTGAAATTGGATTTGCAGGACCTATAGATTTAAAAGCTGATGTGCTTTTAGTGGATGAAGAAGTTAAGAATATGTATAACTTTATAGTTGGTGGCAATGATACAGGATATCACTACGAAAATGTAAACTATGGAAGAGATTTCGAAGGAAAAGTTGGAGACTTTAGAAATGTTATAGAAGGAGATAAATGTCCAAAATGTGGGGCGCCACTTATTATAGCAAGAGGTATAGAAGTTGGACATATATTTAAATTAGGAACAAAATACTCAGAATCTATGGGAGCTAAATTTATTGATGAAGACGGAGAAGCTAAACCATTGGTTATGGGATGCTATGGTATAGGAATAAATAGAACCATGGCAGCTATAATTGAACAAAATTATGATGAAAATGGTATAATGTGGCCTTTAAGTGTAGCACCATACAGTGTAGTTGTTATACCTGCTGTGCACAAAGATGAAGAACAAATGAGAATTGCAGAAGACATATATAATAAATTAAGAGCAGAGGGTATAGAAGTTGTATTAGACGATAGGAAAGAAAGAGCTGGAGTTAAATTTAAGGATGCAGATTTAATAGGAATTCCAGTTAGAATAACAGTAGGTAAGAAAATAAAGGATGGAGAAGTAGAATTTAAGTTGAGAAATAATGAAGATTTAGAAGTTATAAAAATTGAAGAGGTTATATGTAAAGTAAAAGAAGTATTAAAAAAATAGTTTTAATGGAAAAGCTCCTCTTTCATGTAAGCAAATGAGAGGGAGTTTGAATAAATATCTTTTAGTACAATTATGTATTAGGAAAACAGACGTATATACTATATAATTAAGTTATATGGTATATACGTATTTGCTAAAAGGAGGGAATAAATATGAAAATTTTTAATTCTATGACTAGAAAAAAAGAAGAATTTATACCGGTAAAACCAGGAGAGGTAAGGATGTATGTTTGTGGTCCTACGGTATATGATTTTTTCCATATAGGAAATGCAAGAACTTTTGTTATTTTTGATACTATAAGAAGGTATTTGGAATATAGAGGATATGAAGTTAAATTTGTACAAAACTTTACTGATATAGATGATAAAATGATAAGAAGAGCTAATGAAGAAGATATAACAGTTAAACAATTAGGGGATAAATTTATTGGAGAATATTATAAAGATGCAGACGGATTAAATATAGAAAGAGCTACTGTAAATCCTAGAGCTACTGAATATATGGGGCAAATAGTAGAATTTGTTCAAGAATTAATAGATAAAGGATATGCTTATGAAGTGGATGGAGATGTTTATTTCCATACTAAAAAGTTTGAGGAATATGGAAAGCTTTCAGGACAAAATTTAGATGATTTACAAGCTGGAGCAAGGATAAACGTGGATGAGAGAAAAAAGGATCCTATGGATTTTGCCATATGGAAAAGCAAAAAACCTGGAGAACCTGGGTGGGAAAGTCCTTGGGGTATGGGAAGACCCGGTTGGCATATAGAATGTTCTTGTATGGCCTACGATTTATTAGGTGAGACTATTGACATACATGGCGGCGGTATGGATTTAGTATTTCCACATCATGAAAATGAAATAGCTCAAAGTGAAGCAAGAACAGGTAAAAAATTCGTTAAATATTGGATGCATGCAGCTTATTTAAATATAGACAATAAAAAAATGTCTAAGTCTCTAAAAAACTTTTTTACCACTAGAGATATATTAAAAGAATATGATGTTGATGTAATAAGATTTTTTATGTTATCAGCTCACTATAGGAATCAGCTTAATTTTAGCAGGGAGCTATTAGATTCAGCAAAATCATCTGTTGAAAGAATATACAATACCATAGGAAACTTGGAAAGTTTATTAGAAGAAGTTAAAACTCAAAATATTTTGCCTGAGGAAAAGGATTTTGAAGATATATTAAAAGAGATTAAAAATAAGTATATTGAAAAGATGGATGATGATTTTAATACAGCAGATGGAATAACTGCAATATTTGATTTGGTTAAAGAGATTAATTTAAAGGTTAATGTGAATTCTTCAAAAGAATTAGTGGAAAAATCCTTGAATTTAATAAGAGAATTAGGGGCTCCTTTAGGAATACTTCAAAAAAGTAGAAAATCTAAATTAGAGGATGAAATAGAAAAACTTATAGAAGAAAGGCAAAAGGCTAGAAAAGAAAAAAACTGGGCTTTAGCAGATAAAATAAGAGATGATTTAAGTGAAAGAGGAATAATACTCGAAGATACTCCGCAGGGAGTAAGATGGCATTTAAAATAAACTACTTAACATAGATTATACGGAATCTATGGGCAATAAGTACATTTTAGGAGTATAAAATGGAGATTGATATATTAAATAAAAAATTAAGTGAAGTAGATATAAGGGGATTAAATCCCTTGGTTTTAGCTTTTATAGGGGACGCAGTATATGAGGTTTTCGTTAGGACTAATTTAGTGGAAAATAATAAAGATATGTCCGCTCATAAATTGCATGTAAAAGCTGTTTCATTTGTAAAAGCTAAGGCTCAAAGTGAGATAATTAAGGGTATAATGGACAGTCTTACAGATGAGGAAATAGTTATTTTTAAAAGAGGAAGAAATTCTAAATCGGGCACGGTACCTAAAAATGCAGATGTACAAGATTATAGAATGGCTACAGGATTTGAAGCATTGATAGGTTATCTTTATCTTATGGAAAGAAAAGATAGATTGAATGAAATAATGAATTTTATATTTAAACATTCAAACTAATTTGGTAAAATTAATTATTAAATATGAGTAAAGGAGAATTTTATATGAGTCTAAAGGTTAAATTAATAGAGTATACACCTAATCCTGAAAGAGTAATAGCTTCTGCGGCAAAACTTTGCTATAGCCAGGTTGGTATAGATGAAATACAAGAGAACTTAACAGAGGATAATACAGAGAAGTTTTTAAATATGTTGGTTTCTTATGGACATTATTCGCCTATAGAACATGTTTCTTTTACTTTTGCAGCTGAAGGGGTTTCTAGAAGTTTAACTCATCAATTGGTTAGACATAGAATCGCATCCTTTTCTCAACAAAGTCAAAGATATGTTAGATTAGAGCAGTTTGAATATATTATTCCCGAAGCAATAGAAAATGATAAGGAAGCAAAAAAAATCTTTATAGAAACTATGGAGCAGTGTCAAAAGTCTTATGATAGTATTGCAAATAAATTGAAGGAAAAATATATAAGTGAAGGAATGAAATCTTTAGATGCAGAGAAGAAGGCTATAGAGGATGCTAGATATGTATTCCCTAATGCTTGTGAAACTAAAATAGTATTTACTATGAATGCTAGAAGTCTTATGAATTTCTTTAACCACAGATGCTGCAATAGGGCACAATGGGAAATAAGAGCTCTAGCCAAGGAAATGCTAAAGCAGGTAAAGGTGGTTGCACCAACATTATTTAAATATGCAGGTCCAAGTTGTCTTAAGAGTTCTTGTCCAGAAGGAAAAATGACCTGTGGTAAAATTGAACAGGTAAGAAATGAATACTTACAAGAGAAAAAATAAAGTTTATGAAAGTGAGATTGTAAATAAAAGAGTAAAATATGAAATTTTGCAAAATAGAAAGGAAGGAGATTGCTACAATTTAATTTGAAGTAGCAGTGAATATATGGATAATAGAAACAATATGCCTGTAAGAGAGGATTTGATTGAGGGAAGAAATCCTGTAATGGAAGCTATAAAAGGCGGAAGAACCATAGAATATATAATGGTTTCAAAGGGAGAGAAAACAGGAAGTATAAAAGAACTTATTAGAATTGCAAGGGATAAAAAAATAGTAATAAAAGAAGTAGATAAGAAGAAATTAGATAACATGTGTCAAACTGGAGCACATCAAGGTGTTATTGCTGTGGTTACCCCTTATGAATATTGCGAATTAGAGGATATATTAGATTACGCTAAGGAAAAAGGTGAAAAGCCTTTTATAGTAATTTTAGATGAAATAGAAGATCCGCATAATTTTGGCTCTATAATAAGAACAGCAGAAGTTTGTGGAGTGCATGGTATAATAATACCTAAAAGAAGAAATGTAGGGGTAACTCCTACGGTTTACAAGTCTTCAGCAGGTGCCATCGGTCATGTTAAAATTGCCAAAGTAACTAATATAAATAGCGCCATTGATGAACTTAAAACACATGGTGTTTGGGTTTATGGAGCTGATATGACAGGAGAAGATTATTGCTTTAATGTAAATTTCTCTGGAGCAGTAGCTTTAGTTATTGGAAGTGAAGGACATGGAGTTTCAAAACTTACCAAAGAAAAATGCGATGTATTGGTAAAAATACCTATGACAGGACAAATAAATTCATTGAATGCATCAGTAGCTGGTGGAATAATAATGTATGAGATATTAAAACAAAGGATAAAATGAGGTACGTTTATATAGATGGCTATAATGTAATAAATAGCTGGCCGGAGCTTAGAAAAACTAAAGATCATAGCCTGGAAGGGGCAAGAAACCAATTAATAGATACGGTACAAGAATATGCTGTTTATACGGGCTATAAGGTTTTTATAGTTTTCGACGCTCATATGGTAGTGGGCAGTATTGAAAAAAAAGAAAAAATAGGTAATGTCATAGTTGTTTTTACTAAGGATGGGGAAACAGCAGATAGTTTTATTGAAAAAAGTGTAAACAATATAGGGAGAAAAAAAGACGTTTTGGTGGTTACCTCTGATTCGTTAGAACAGCAACTAGCATTTCAGCGAGGTGCTACTAGAATGTCATCTATAGAGTTTAGATTTGAGATAAATAATTTAAAAAATAAAATAGTATTAAAAACCCGAAAGGAATACTCAACAAATAGAACATGGTTAGAAGATGTAGTGGACAAGGAAACATTGGAAAAGCTTGAAAAAATCCGCAGAAATAATTGAATTTACTTGACTATAGAAAAAGCATTAATGTATAATGGTGAGTGTGGTGTATATTTGGCTTGGAGGGGATTTTGTTGAGTAAAATACCAGATGCTATAGAAGCTAATTCTTCATTTGAAAATAAATTGGATGAAGAAGTTGTCATGGAAGCAAAACAGGGGAATAATGTGGCACAGGAATATTTAATAAATAAATATAAGAATTTTGTTAAAGCTAAATCTAAATCATATTTTTTGATTGGTGCAGATAAAGAAGATATTTATCAAGAAGGAATGATAGGACTTTACAAAGCCATTAGAGATTTTAAACCGGATAAGCTTTCTTCTTTTAAGGCTTTTGCGGAATTATGTGTTACAAGGCAAATAATAACGGCTATCAAAACCGCCACAAGGCAAAAACATATACCCTTGAATACATATATATCTTTAAATAAGCCAATATATGATGAAGAATCTGATAGAACACTTTTAGATATATTATCTGGAATAAAAGTTACAGATCCTGAGGAGTTGGTTATAAGCAAGGAAGAGGTTAGTCACATTGAAACTGAAATAGGTCAAATACTTTCGGATTTGGAAATGGAAGTTTTAATGTCCTATTTAGACGGAAAATCCTATCAAGAAATAGCCTGTGATTTAGATAGGCATGCTAAGTCTATAGATAATGCCCTTCAAAGGGTTAAGAGAAAATTAGAAAAATGTCTTAGCAAAAGATAAATTAAATATTGACAAAGAAAATTTCCAATAGTAAAATTAATAATTGGTATAAATAATATTTTGAAAATTGGCGGGAGTAGCTCAGTTGGTAGAGCACTAGCTTCCCAAGCTAGTGGTCGCGGGTTCGAGCCCCGTTTCCCGCTCTTAATATAATTGCCCATATAGCTCAGTAGGTAGAGTGCTACCTTGGTAAGGTAGAGGTCACCGGTTCAATCCCGGTTATGGGCTCCAGGTTACAAAACTATACAACACACCAGGGCAAGTTTATTTATAAGGTAAGGAGGAAGAACAATGGCAAAATCAAAATTTGAAAGAAGTAAACCACACGTAAATATAGGAACAATAGGTCACGTAGACCACGGTAAGACAACATTAACAGCAGCAATCACAACAGTATTATCA
>NZ_CABDWS010000039.1 GCF_901447495.1 Haloimpatiens lingqiaonensis | reverse complement strand
GATTTATAAATGGCAATTTATAAAATAAAGACGGCAGATTTTATATAAAATCTGCCGTCTTTATTTTTAATATATTATTTTTCTATTTTTTTATATTCTTCAATAGCAATTTTTAATAAATTCATAGCATCTTTTAATGAATCTTTATTTAAACAATAAGAGATTCTTATTTCATCTATTCCTAATCCTTCATTTGCATAGAAGCCTTGAGCTGGTGCAACCATAACAGTCTTATTATCATAAGAGAAATCTGTTAAAAGCCATTTTGCGAAGTTTTCAGCATTTTTAATAGGTAGTTTAGCAACTACATAGAAAGCTCCAGTAGGCTTTTCACATATTACTCCTGGTATACTGCTTAAGTTTTCAAATAATATATCTCTTCTTCCTTCATATTCTTCTTTTACCTTTTGGAAGTATTCCTTAGGTGTATTAATTAGGTTAGTTGCTGCTAATTGTTCTATAGTAGGAACACAAAGTCTAGTTTGTCCGAATTTTAGTATTTGTTTCATCAAATCTTTATTCTTTGATGCAACTAAACCTATTCTTGCTCCACAAGCACTATAGCGTTTAGAAATACTGTCTATTAATATTATTCTATCCAATACATCTTTCATATAAAGAGCAGAAGTATATTTTAAGTTATCATAGACAAATTCTCTATAAACTTCATCTGCTATAAGATATAGATCTTTTTCTTTAACTATATCAGCAAGCATTCTTATTTCTTCTTCTGTATATACAACACCTGTTGGATTTCCAGGATTAGATACTAAAATAGCTCTAGTTTTATCAGTTATTTTACTTAAAATTTCTTCTTTGCTTGGTAAATGGAAACCATCTTCTGCTTTAGTAGTAAATGATATAACGTTTACACCAGCTACATCAGAAAAACCATTATAGTTTGTATAGAATGGTTCAGGAATAACTACTTCGTCGCCTACATCGCATATAGCCATAAGTGCAAACATTATAGCTTCACTTCCACCATTAGTTATCATTATTTCATCTTTTTCAAATTCTATATTCCATTGTTTATAGTACGCAATAAAACTATTAATTAACTCTTCCATTCCTTGAGAGTTAGTATATTTTAAAACTGATTCCTTAAAATTATTCATGCCTTGAAAAAAGGTATCAGGTGTTTCTATGTCAGGTTGTCCTATATTTAGGTGATAAACCTTCATACCATTTTTCTTAGCTGCATCTGCATATGGAGCTAATTTACGAATAGGTGAAAATTGCATTTTTTGAACACGATTTGATAATTTCATTTTGTTCCCCCCACTTTATAGTTTCCTTAGATTATTATAATTAATAAAAAATATTATCTATTGGTATATAAGAAGTTTTAGTATTCATCATATTATAATTGTGCTGAGCTGTAAAATAACTGTTAGTAGCAATGCAATCGTATTTAAGTTTACGATTTTTTTTAGTATCTTCTTTTTTAGCATCATACATAATTAAATCACCTCTTAAGTTTATGTTGCCTAGAAGTGATTTAATTTATGCACTAAATTAATATAAATTAATAAAATTTCTTTAATACTTCGCCAAGTCTTTTTATACCTTCAACTATTTTTTCTTCGCTCATGTTAGAGTAATTTAATCTGAAGTGGTTTTTATTGCCACCATTTGGATAGAAGGAGCCACCAGGAACAAATGCAACATTTTGTTTTAAAGCTTCTTTGTTAACTTCAGCGGCATCTATACCTTCTTTTAAATTAACCCATGTAAATAATCCGCCTTTTGGATAAGTGAAAGTAACTTCCTTAGGGAAGTATTTTTCCATGCTTTCTAGCATTAAGTCTCTACGTTTTCTATAAACTTCTATTATTTTATTTATATGTTCGTCTAAATTATGTTCTTGCATAAATCTAGCTGCTATCATTTGAGTAAATGTATTAGATTGTAGATCTGCACCTTGTTTTATCATTACATATTTTTTAAGTATTTCTTCCTCTGCACAAATCCATCCTAATCTAAGTCCAGGGCAGAAAGTTTTTGAGAAAGTACCTAAAGTAACTACATATCCAGCTTTATCAAAGCTTTTTATACAAGGGTATGGCTTACCTTCAAAAATTAATTCTCCATAAGGACTGTCTTCAATAACAGGTACTTTATACTCAGCAGCTAATTCTGCAATTCTTTTTCTTCTTTCTATAGACATAGTTTTTCCGCTAGGATTTTGGAAGTCAGGAATTGTGTATATCATTTTTACATTATTATTATTTTTTAAAGCTTCTTCAAGTTTATCTACTTCCATACCATCGTCATCCATAGGGATTTCTACGAATTCAGGTTCATATGCTTTAAATGCATTTAAAGCTCCTAAATAACTAGGGCTTTCGCAAATAATTACATCACCTTTGTTTACAAAAAGTTTTGCTGAAAACTCTAATGCTTGTTGTGAACCACTAACTACAAGAATGTTGTCCACTGTTGTTTTAACACCATTTTTAGCCATTCTTTCATTTACTATAATTTCTCTTAAAGGAAGATATCCTTCTGTAGTGCTGTATTGAAGAGATTGAGCTCCTTGCTCATCTAATACTTTAGTTGTTACTTCTTTTAATTGTTCAATAGGAAATAATTCTGGTGCAGGAAGTCCACCTGCAAAAGATATAACCTCTGGACGTTGTGTTAATTTTAAAAGCTCTCTTATTTCAGAAGCTTTTAGTCCATTTGCTCTATCAGAAAATTTTATTTCCATTAAAAACACCCCCATACTTTAACTTTATATATTCATATTAACTATATTCTATAAATTTTTTTATATTCCTTCATGTAAATGACGAAATGAATAAATAATTTCAAATTTAATAAATTTATAATATATTCAAAATAATATATATTATTAAATTTGAAAATTATCTTTTAATTGAATAAACAATAGTAATATGGATAAAAAACTTTTAAAACTATTATAAATTATATATAATAGATAAGTAAACTAAAATTTATTCAAAAGGAGAATCAATATGAAAGATAAGTTAAAGCAAACCTATTTTATTGAAACTTGGGGTTGTCAAATGAATGAAGAAGATTCCGAAAAAATATCTGGAATGTTGAAAAATATGAATTATAAGAGAACATTAGATAGAGAAGATGCGGATATAATTATATTTAATACATGTTGTGTTAGGGAAAATGCTGAGCAAAAGGTATTTGGAAATTTAGGTGCTATAAAGGCTTTAAAAAGGAAAAATCCAAATCTTATAATAGTTGTTTCAGGATGCATGATTCAACAGGAAAGTATGGCAGAGGAGATAGCTAAAAAGTTTCCTTTTGTCAGCTTACTAATAGGCACTCATAATGCTTATAAATTTCCTGAGTATTTAAATAGACTTAAAAATGGAGAAAAACAAATTATTGATATATGGAAGCAAGAAGGAGAAATAGTAGAAGGACTTCCTATAGATAGAAAAAGTTCTGTAAAGGCCTTTGTAACGATAATGTACGGATGTAATAATTTCTGTACTTATTGTATAGTTCCATATGTAAGAGGAAGGGAAAGAAGTAGAAAACCAGAGGATATAGAAAATGAAATTAAAGAATTAGTAGCTAAGGGATATAAGGAAGTTACGCTACTAGGTCAAAATGTTAATTCTTATGGAAAGGGATTAGAGCCTTCTATTAATTTTGCAGAATTATTAAAAAGAATTGACAAGATAGAGGGACTAGAGAGAATTAAATTTATGACATCTCATCCAAAGGATTTATCAGAAGAGGTCATAGATGCTATAGCAAATGGAAGGGCTCTTTGCGAACATATACATTTACCAGTACAGTCAGGTTCAAGTAGAATTCTTAAAAAAATGAATAGACATTACTCAAAGGAACAATATTTAGATTTAGTTAAGATGATAAAAGAGAAGATTCCAAATGTAGCATTAACTACAGACATAATAGTAGGTTTTCCAGGAGAAACTGAAGAAGATTTTAATGAAACTTTAGAATTAGTAAAAGAAGTTGAATATGACTCAGCATTTACATTCTTATATTCTATAAGAAAAGGTACTCCAGCAGCTGAGTATGAAGAACAAATAGATGAAAAGACAAAGCATGAAAGATTTGAAAGATTAGTGGAAGTAGTTAATGAGATAGTAATTAGAAAGAATAAGTCCTTTGAAGGAAAAACTGTAGAAGTTTTAGTAGAAGGTTTAAGCAAAAATAATGAAGAGAACCTTATGGGGAGAACAAGGGATGGAAGACTTGTTAATTTTAAAGGCGACAAAGAAGATATAGGTAAACTTGTAAATGTTAAGATTGTAAGATCTCAAGGCTTTTCACTGCTAGGAGATAAGATTATATAAAAAGCTCTTTTAAGAGCTTTTTTTCAAAGAACGAATTAATATTTAAATGGAGCTTTAATTTATTTTAGGAGGTAAAAAAATGGCTTTAACACCTATGATGCAGCAATATTTAGAGGTTAAGGAACGCTGCGAGGATTGTATATTGTTCTTTAGATTAGGAGATTTTTATGAAATGTTTTTTAAAGATGCAGAGACTGCATCTAGAGAACTTGAATTAGTACTTACAGGAAGAGATTGTGGTCTTGAAGAAAGAGCTCCTATGTGCGGAATTCCTTATCATGCTGCTAGTAATTATATAAGTAGACTTGTACAAAAGGGTTATAAAATTGCTATATGCGAACAATTAGAAGATCCTTCGGTGGCAAAAGGCATAGTAAAAAGGGATATAATTAAAATAATAACACCGGGAACTTTTACAGATTCCTCTTTCCTAAATGAGGGAGAGAACAATTACATAATGAGCTTATTTAGCAATGAAGTTAGAGGCATATGCGGTATGAGCTTTTCAGATATTTCTACAGGAGAATTCAATTGTACCTTATGTAACAATGATATAAGTGTGGTATTAGATGAAATATCTAAGTTCAATCCAAAAGAGATTCTTATACAACAAAATTTAGACGATAAATTAGTAAGGGCTATATTGGAAAAATTTAATGTGTCCTTTTCAAAGTATGCGGATGAGTATTTTTGTAAGGACGGGCTAAAGAATATAGGTAACCAATTTAAGACTTTGGATACTAAAGAAGTAGATGAATGTATAATGTATTCTTGTAATGGATTATTAAATTACATAAAGGATACACAAAAGATAACACTATCTAATATAGACGTAATTAATATATACGATATAGTAGATTACTTAACTATAGATGCTAACTCAAGAAGAAATTTAGAACTTACAGAAACTCTTAGAGATAAGACTAAAAAAGGATCACTTTTTGGTGTTTTAGATAAAACTAGTACTGCAATGGGAACTAGAGAATTAAGAAGATGGATAGATCAGCCTTTAATTAAAAAAAGTCAAATAGATGAGAGACTAGACAGTGTAAAGGAGCTTACTGAAAATTTATCTTTAAAAGAGGATTTAAAAATTGCTTTAAAAGAAATATATGACATAGAGAGATTAGCAGGAAAAATATCCTCTAAAAGCATAAATGCAAAGGAAATGATATCCCTAAAAAGCTCTATAAACAATATACCTAAGGTAAAGGAGATTTTATCAAAATTCAAAAGCACACTATTTAAAAAGATGTATAGTAATTTAGATGAATTAGGGGATATATATAAATTAATTAGTGAAGCTATAAATGAAAATCCCTCTTTATCTGTAAAAGAAGGAGATATAATAAAGGATGGCTTTAACGCATCTGTAGATGAACTTAGAAAGGCTAAAACTCATGGTAAGGAATGGATTGCAAGACTAGAGAGCAGTGAAAGAGAAGATACGGGTATAAAGTCTTTGAAAGTCGGTTTTAATAAAGTTTTTGGGTATTTTATTGAAATTAGAAAAACAAATTTAGAATTAGTTCCTAAAGATAGATATATAAGAAAACAAACCCTTGCTAATACAGAAAGATATATAACCGAGGAATTAAAAGAAGTAGAGGAAAAGCTTTTAGGTGCGGAAGGAAAATTAATAGACTTAGAGTATGGCATATTTGTAGAAATAAGAGAACAAATAGAAAAAGAAATAGGGCGAATGAAAAATTCAGCTAAAATAATATCTTCTATAGATTGTCTGTGCTCTTTAGCTACAGTGGCACTAGAAAACAATTATTGCAGACCTAATATAAATGAAAAAGGAAATATAAATATAGTAGGTGGAAGACACCCAGTAGTTGAAAAAGTTATAACTTCAGGAAATTTTATTGAAAATGATGTTTTATTAGATGGAGATAATAATAGATTTTTATTAATCACTGGTCCTAATATGGCTGGAAAATCTACTTATATGAGGCAAACGGCTTTAATAGTAATACTTGCCCAAATGGGAAGTTTTGTTCCTGCTAAATCAGCAGATATAAGCATATGCGATAAAATATTTACAAGGATTGGGGCTTCCGATGATTTAGCCTCTGGAAAAAGTACATTTATGGTGGAGATGTGGGAAGTTTCTAATATACTTAAAAATGCAACAAATAAGAGTTTGATTTTGTTAGATGAAGTAGGTCGTGGAACTAGTACCTATGATGGACTTAGTATAGCCTGGTCAGTTATAGAGTATATATGCAAAGCACCACATTTAAAAAGTAAGACTTTATTTGCAACTCACTATCATGAGCTTACAAAATTAGAGGGAAAAATACAGGGACTTAAAAACTATTCTGTATCTGTAAAAGAGGACGGAAAGGACATAATCTTTCTCCGTAAAATTGTAGAAGGGGGAGCAGATCAGTCCTATGGTATCCAAGTAGCTAAATTAGCAGGGCTGCCTGAAGCGGTATTAAAAAGAGCAGATGAAATATTGAAGAATTTAGAAGAAAATAATAATAAAGATGTGGTAGAGGAATGCACTAGATGCAATAAAGAAATAACTACAAATTTAATAAAGGAAACAAGTTTAATAAAGGAAACAAGTGACAAGTCAAGTAATTACTTGAAAGTAGATGAAGCAGCTTTAGATTTACGAAAGGAAAGTAATGAAAGTAGAGAAGACAGTAATGAAGTAATTAGTAATGAAGTAATTAGTAATGAAGTAATTAGTAGTGAAGTAACTCAATTAAGTTTTTCAGATATAGAGAAAGAAAACTTATTAAATGATATTAAAGATATAGATGTATTAAAATTAAATCCTATGGAAGGTTTTAATAAGTTATATGAAATAATAGAGAAGGTAAAATCTATTATGCAGAGGTGATCATTTGAAGAGGATTAATTTATTAGATGAACAAACCTGTAATAAAATAGCGGCAGGAGAGGTTATAGAAAGACCTTTTTCTGTGGTAAAAGAATTAATGGAAAATAGTATAGACGCAGAAGCTAAAAATATATCTGTATATATAGAAGAGGGCGGACAAAAGAGCATAAAAATACTTGATGATGGAATAGGGATTCATCCTGATGATATTGAAAGGGCATTTTTGCCTCATGCTACTAGTAAGATCAAAGAGGCAGAGGATATTTTTAAAATAAATACTTTGGGATTTAGGGGAGAGGCACTGGCTAGTATTGCCTCTGTATCCCAAACTATAATGAAATCCAAAAGAGAAGGATTCGATTATGGTAAAGAAATATGTATAGAAGGAGGCATAAAAACTTATATTAAAGATATAGGTTTTAATACAGGTACTTCTATAGAGGTAAATAATTTATTTTATAATGTGCCTGCTAGACAAAAATTTTTAAAGTCTAGCTCTAGAGAGTCAGCTCTCATATCGGATATAGTATCTAGACTAGCTCTTGTTAACACAAATATAGCTTTTAAACTAGAGAGTAATGGCAGAAAAATTATAAATACCTTTGGTAATGGTAATATGAAGGATGTTATAAGAGCTATATTTGGAAAAGAAGTAGTGGATAATATATGGTATTTTGAAGGGCACAGTGACATTGCATCTGTATATGGATATGTAGGTAATGAAGCTATAAGCAGGAAAAGTAGAAATAAGCAGAGTATATTTGTAAATAAGAGATATATAAAAAGTAGTTTGATAACTGCAGCAGTGGAAAATGCTTTTAAATCCTTTCTTACAGTAAATAAATTTCCTTTTTTCCTACTGTTTTTAGATGTATATCCTGAATTTATAGATGTAAATGTTCACCCTACTAAATCAGAAATAAAATTTAGTGATGACAGACATATATTTAAGTTGGTTTTTAATTCTGTTCATAAAGCTATAAGTGAAAATTTAAGGGGAACTTTTTTTATAAATGAAGATGAAGAAATAGAAGAAGTAAAGGAAAAAGTTGTTCAAGTAGTTATGCCAATTGATTTAAAGGCTCTTAATAATGAGCAACAAGTAAATTTAGATGGAAATATGAATAAATCTATGAATAACCAAGAAAATGTTAAAACTAATATGGATAATACTGAGGTTTATAATATAAGAGGGCAAAGTGAAATTTATAATAAACAATTACCTAAAAATATAGAGGATTTACGTAATAATGATAATGAAAAAGAAAGTGCGTATAATAAAGTCGGAAAAACTAACAGTAATTTTGAAATAATAAATAATGTTGATGAAAATCATAATAAAGAGCTATGTAATAAAGAAATATACAATAAAGAAGAAAAAAGTGATATTATTAAAGAAAATAATTATGTAAAAGAAAATTATTTTTTCCCAGATATAAATATAATAGGACAATTTAATAATTCATATATATTAGGCGAGTACAATAAGGAGTTATACATAATAGACCAACATGCCGCTCATGAAAAGGTATTATTCGAAAAGTATTTAGATGAAATAGCTAAAAGGGATGTGGTTGTTCAAGGATTGTTGGCTCCTTTGATAATAGAGTTAACGTATGAAGAATTTGCAAATTATAAGGAAAATGAAGATGTATTTAAAGAACTGGGTTTTGTTATTGAAGAATTCGGGGTTAATTCAATATACATAAGAGAAGTACCGATTATATTAAATGAGTTAAATATTAAAAATTTATTCTTTGATATATTAAACAATTTAAAAAACATGGGTTCAGGGGAAATAACTCAGATAAAATACAATAAAATAGCTTCTATGGCATGTAAAGCAGCAGTAAAGGCCAATGATAAGCTTTCTATTATGGAAATGCAAAAGCTCCTAGAGGATTTAAAATCTACAAGAGAGCCATTGAACTGTCCTCATGGCAGACCAACTATTATAAAGATAACTTTGGGGGAATTAGAGAAACGTTTTAAAAGAATACAATAAGCTAAGGAGATAAATATGAATAAATTAGTTATAATAGCAGGTCCTACAGCAGTGGGAAAGACAAATATATCTATAAAGGTAGCTAAAAAGATACATGGAGAAATCATATCTGCTGATTCTATGCAGATATATAAGTATATGGATATCGGTTCTGCTAAAATAACTCATGAAGAAATGCAGGGTGTGCCTCATTACATGATAGATGAAGTAGAGCCAAGCGAAGAGTTTAGTGTGGCAGAATTTAAAAATAAAGCAGAGGAATATATTCAGGAATCATATAGCAAAGACAAAGTACCTATGATAGTAGGGGGGACGGGTCTTTATATAAATTCAGTAATATATAATTATAATTTTACCAATACAGATAAAGATGAGGAGTATAGGGAATATCTTAATGCTTTAGCTGAAGAAAAGGGTAAAGAATACATACACTCTATGTTAAAGGAAATAGATATGGATTCCTGGGAAAGACTATTTCCAAATGACTTAAAAAGGGTTGTAAGAGCGTTAGAAGTATTTAAAAGTACAGGTAAAACCATTGGTGAATTTACAAAAGAACAAGAAAAAAACTTGTATGATATACCTTATGATTTAAAATATTATGTATTAAATATGAATAGAGAGGAATTATATGATAGAATAAATAGAAGAGTAGATATAATGTTTGAAAAAGGATTAATGGACGAGGTTATAAAATTACGCAATATGGGTTATAATTCAAATATGCAGTCAATGAAAGGTATAGGGTACAAAGAGATATTATATTATTTAGAAGGAAATATAAGTTTAGATGAAGCTATATATTTAATAAAAAAGGGAAGTAGAAACTATGCTAAAAGGCAATTAACTTGGTTTAGAAAAGATCCAAGAGCTATATGGATTAACAAAGAGGATTTTAAAAATGAGGAAGAAATTATTAATTTTATAATTAATGATATTAAAAATAGGTAAAAAATAAAGGATTTTTAAATTTTTTATAGAATGATATAAATTAAAACATATGGAGGGTGAGAATCTATGAGCAAAACTATAAATAATTTACAAGATGTATTCTTAAATAATGCTAGAAAGAATAAAATCCCTGTTACTATACATTTAACTAACGGGTTTCAATTAAGAGGTAATGTTAAAGGATTTGATAATTTTATAGTTGTCCTTAATAGCGAAGGAAAACAAATGATGATATACAAACATGCTATATCTACAATTACTCCTTTAAGAGCTATATTGTTCTCTGGAGATAATGAACACGAGGAGTAAAATAAACTTATTTGTGTTTAAAATTTAATAAATCTTTGTACAGTTACTAAGTTATTGTATTAAAAGAATGGGCGAATAATTGCCTATTCTTTTTTTATATGCTAATATAATTAAGTATTTGTTTTTTAAGGAGGAATACTAGGATGATAGACTTAACTAAAGATGTTTTAAAAAAACATTATAATATAAGCGAACAAGTTATAAACTTATATGAAGAGGCTCTTGGAGATGTAACTAATGTATTTAAAGAATTAGATGCTATAAGAGAGTTTAATCAAATCAAAGTTTTGAAGGCTCTTCAAGAAGAGAGAATAAGCGAAAGCCACTTTACACATAGTACTGGATATGGATATGGAGACATAGGAAGGGATAGCTTAGATAAGGTATATGCTAGAATATTTAATGCAGAAGCTGCACTAGTAAGACCTCATTTTGTAAATGGAACTCATGCAATAGCCACAGCCCTTTTTGGTAATCTAAGACCAAAGGATACTATGCTTTCTGTATGTGGTACACCTTATGATACTCTTCATGGCATAATAGGAATTAATAAGGATGAAAATATTGGTTCCCTTAGAAATTATGGAGTTAACTATAAACAAATAGATTTGATGGAAGATGGTAAGGTTAATTTAAAAGAAATAGAAAAAACATTAAAAGAAGATGAAAGCATAAGATTAGTACATATTCAAAGATCTACTGGTTATGGATGGAGAAGAGCTCTTTCTATTGAAGATATTGAAGAGGTTATAAGATGTGTTAAAAACGTAAAAGAGGATGCTATATGCTTTGTAGATAATTGCTATGGTGAATTTATAGATATAAAAGAACCTACAGATGTGGGAGCGGATTTAGTGGCAGGTTCTTTAATTAAAAATATTGGTGGCGGAATAGCTCCAACAGGAGGATACGTAGCTGGTAAATCAGAGTATGTTGAGCAAGCAGCTTATAGATTAACTACTCCAGGTATAGGAGGGGAGTGTGGCTCCACTTTTGGTGTAGTTAGATTATTCTATCAAGGATTATTCTTAGCGCCACATATAGCTATAGAAGCATTAAAGGGAGCTATATTATGTGCTAGAATTATGGAATTGGCTGGTTTTGAAGTTTTACCTAAATTTGATGAAAAGAGAAGCGATATAATACAAGCTATAAAATTTAATGATAAAGATAAGCTTATTAATTTCTGTAAGGGAATACAAAAGGGTTCACCAATAGATTCATTTGTTGAATGTGAACCTTGGGATATGCCTGGATATGACGATGAAGTTATAATGGC
This sequence comes from Haloimpatiens lingqiaonensis, assembly GCF_901447495.1. Taxonomy (GTDB): domain Bacteria; phylum Bacillota; class Clostridia; order Clostridiales; family Clostridiaceae; genus Haloimpatiens; species Haloimpatiens lingqiaonensis. Next base: position 19,861 of record NZ_CABDWS010000039.1, on the reverse strand, counting down.
TGCTGGGGCTTTTGTTCAAGGATCCTCCATAGAGTTATCTGCAGATGCACCAATAAGAGAGCCATATATTGCATATCTTCAGGGAGGACTTACTTTTGAACATGCTAAGATTGCTATATTAATAGCATTATCAAAGGTTTTAAAAAATTAACAGCTGCAAATAAAAAAAGGACTCTTTAAAGAAGCGTTCACTTAGGGATTGAAGAAAAACTTAAATGAACAGCTTCAAGCGGAGCAAAAAGAGACCAGTCACAATCAGGCATGAATGCTTGAAGTGACTGGTTTTTTATAAAGATATTATTTTTGAATTAGCGATTGATATTAATCTATATCAATCCTAAATACTTCTCAAAGAATAACATTAGTTTTTCGATAATTCCTTGCTTTTTCGCGGCTCTGCCTCCGCCAAAGCGGGATACAGGTGGCATGATTTTATCAATGGCTGTACCGGTCGTCTTAAGCATTCCGTCTCGGAAAGCATTGTCGATGAATCGGCGGGTTTCTTCAGGCTTTAATCTTTCTTCTTCTATAATTGCTGAAATATCCGCTTCCTTACGCTCATGAAGGAATTTACGCCAATCTTCATCTACTTTGGTCGATACATTGACTTGCTCAATAAAACGCTCGATAAGTTCTTTCTTACTTCGAAGTTCAATACTCGAATTGATAGCCTTATCAATGGTCGTAAGAATGGTTTTATCCTTGCAGCTGGATTGTTGATATTTGGCTACAAGCATAAGGATGTAGTCAATATTTACCTCTATCTGTTTGACCAGTTCAATCTCGAAAACTATGTCATCATTGATAGTTTCTTTGTCACCATCAGCACCTTTTCTATATTCCTGATACAGGTCAATATAAATGCTCTGATAGTCCTGAAAATCCCTTTCAGATAAAATCTCATTTCCTTCAAAGTCATCGAAAGAAGTAAGAATATTTCTGAGTCGAAGTATTGCTCCATATAACCTGATAAAGTCTTTTTCCGCTTCTTCTCCGAGAATAGGTTGTCCAAGGGGATACTGTGTTGTAAGAGTTGTAATCAATTCAGCATAGCCCGGCTTATACTCACCTTTGTCATCATAGCCGTTATAGTATTCTTCGTATGTTTTTAGCAGTACAATACCGCCAGCATCCTTATTGCCGAATAGTGCAATAGCTTTATCTGTTTCTTCTTTCAAATCTCTAAAGCAAACGATATTACCATAGGTCTTAACGCTGTTTAAGATGCGGTTAGTTCTTGAAAAAGCCTGAATCAGTCCATGCTGTCTCAGGTTTTTATCTACCCATAGCGTATTCAGGGTTGTTGCATCAAAGCCTGTCAGGAACATATTGACAACAATCAATATATCGATCTCCCGATTCTTTACACGAAGAGAGAGGTCTTTATAATAATTTTGGAACTTATCCGAGGAAGTATCGTAATTTGTACTAAATGTGGAATTGTAATCTCGGATAGCCGCCTCAAGAAAATCTCTGGAGCTCTGGTCAAGGTTTTCCATATTAAAATCCTCTTCAGGAAGCAATCCATCTGGCTCCTCCTCATTTGCACTAAAACTGAAAATAATTGCGATGGTAAGGTTACGGTTCTTTTCCGCTATCTGCTTCTTAAACTCATTATAGTATCGGATTGCCATTGGGATGGATGCAGCAGCAAATATGGAGTTGAAACCAGCAACTCGCCTTGTTTCACGTTTTTCTATCATTTTCTTAGGGTTTCGTTTATCTGCTTCTTCCCATTTCGCAGAGAATGTGTAATAACTATTGCGCTTCGTCTTCTGATCAAAGTGTTCAAGAACGTATGAAACAATTTCACTGATTCGCTGTGGATCTGCTAAGGCTTTTCCCCTATCTATGCTATAGACTTTTTTATCATTAATGTAATCAGGCATCTTGATGGTGTTAATAAAATCTATTCTAAAAGGCAGAACATTCCCATCATTGATGGCATCTACAATGGTATAAGTATGTAGCTTTTCTCCAAAGGCCTGCTCGGTTGTGCGAAGCAGTGGGTTACCTCCTGAACTAGCATTGGCAGCAAAAATCGGGGTTCCCGTAAAGCCGAAGATATGATAGTTCTTAAAGCTCTTCGTAATTGCTTGATGCATTTCACCAAATTGGGAACGGTGACACTCATCAAAAATCAATACCACATGTTTCTTATAAATATCATGCTGTTTGTTTTTTCGAATAAATATATCCAGCTTCTGAATCGTGGTTACAATGATTTTGTATTCATGAGGATTTCCTTTTTCATCCCTGTCCTCCAATTGTCTTTGAAGAACTCTTGTGGACGTATTACCGTTAGCTGCCCCCTTTTCAAAACGGTCATATTCCTTCATAGTCTGATAGTCTAGGTCTTTACGGTCAACAACAAACAGTACCTTGTCTATGTAAGGCAAGGCAGAAGCTAATTGGGCTGTCTTAAAACTGGTCAATGTCTTACCAGAGCCTGTTGTATGCCAAATATATCCTCCAGCTGCAGTTGTGCCCATCTTCTTGTAGTTGGTTGATACTACAATACGTGATAATATACGTTCTGCAGCAGCTATTTGATAAGGACGCATTACAAGGAGCAGGTCTTCAGATGTGAAAATACAATATTTTGTTAGAATATTTAAGAGGGTATGCTTGGCAAAAAATGTTTTAGTAAAGTCCACAAGATCAGGAATAATTTTGTTGTTTGCATCTGCCCAAAAGCTGGTAAACTCAAAGCTGTTGCTTGTTTTTTTGCTTCTTCGACGTTCACTGCTACTTTGTTCCTTGATATGAGCATTTCTTGTGGTGTTGCTATAATACTTTGTATGGGTGCCATTGGAGATTACAAATACCTGCACATACTCAAATAAACCAGAAGCCGCCCAAAAACTGTCACGCTGGTATCTTTTTATCTGATTGAAGGCTTCTCGGATAGCAACACCGCGCCTCTTTAACTCCACATGAACCAGCGGAAGTCCATTTACAAGGATTGTTACATCATATCGGGTTTCATGCTTGCCGCCTGCTTCTTCGTATTGATTAATAACTTGCAAACGATTGTTATGGATATTCTTTTTATCCAAAAGGTATATGTTCTTTGTTGTTCCATCTTCACGTTTTAGAATCTGGATATGGTCATCTTGAATCTTTCTGGTTTTTTCAACAATACCCTCATTTGTATTGGCAATACATTCTGTGAAAAATCTATCCCATTCACTGTCAGTAAAAGTGAAGTCATTAAGCAGTTCAAGTTGCTTTCGGAGATTTTCTATCAATGAAGCTTCATTGTGTACTGAAATATATTCATATCCTTGGGAAGTTAGTTGCCTGATAAACTCCCGCTCAAGTTCTGCCTCGCTCTGATACTTTTCAGGACGGACATTATATTCAGCTGCATATTCAGCAACAACCGTTGCTTCATCAGTACTGGCAACGATGTTGTAAATGCTCATGCCGTCACCTCCTTGAAAGATAACAGTTTATCTCTGTAATATTCATATTGCTTTTGCCGTGCTTCGATTTCGGCCGGAATGCCGCTGGTTAAGTCGTTGCAGAGAGCGTCAAAGCGATCGAGGATAGCTACGATGCGCTCTTGTTCTTCTAAGGGTGGAACAGGGATTTTATAAGCCAATAATTTATCTTGTCTTAACCTTGTTACCTTTGCACCATGAGCAAATTTTTCTTTGTATCTGCTAAAATCTGTTGTTTGTAATAAATAGGTTATATATTTTGTGTTTTGATTATGTCTAAAGGCAAACATATCACCACTTATACATATATCTCCACCAAGCCAAGCCAAAGGCTTACATACATCTTCAACATTCTCACTTACACCTGCAATGAGTACATCTCCCTTTTTAGCCTTTTTCAGTTTTTTTGATTTGTCTACTGAAACAAATGATATTGTTTCAGTAGCGCTTGTACCATAGTAAGTATGTATTTGTCCGTAATGAATACATGGAAAACCTTCTTCTACAAAATCAGATTTTAATAATCCACTTCCTCTTATTAATTTTCCAATCTCCCCTAAAGTCTTCCACTCTACCTCATCTCCAAATGTCAATAGCAGATCCCTATAATACTCATACTGTTTTCTTCTTGCTGTAAGCTCTGCTGTAAGCTCTGCTGTAAGCTCTGCTGTAAGCTCTGTGAAATTGTCCAGAATACGGACAATTTCCTGCTGAACAGGTAGTGGAGGGAGGGGAATTTTAATTTGCTTGAGTTTTTCTGAACTAAGATTTGGCTGAGCACCTCCGCCCGAAATCTGATATATTAACTGCGTCTTTGAAGTCAAAATATGATATAAGAATCTATTCAAAATAATTTTTTCATTAGGTACAAATTTACCAACTCGTTGATTTAAGTAATAAATACTATCTGTATCATTAACACCTATTTTTCCTGTAGTAGCTCCAGACATCGCTACAACAATATCACCTTTGTTGACAATGTATTTACTCAAATCCTCAGTATAGTCATCCAAATTGAAATAAACCAGATTACTTGTATCTATTTTTTTATCTTGAATATTTGAAATTCTTAAAATTGGCTCTCCGTAGCCTTGAAATTTACTACTTTTAAACGCAAATCCATTTATAAAATCACATACATCACCAATTAATTTATATTCCACCCCATCCGGGCAAAGTTCAGTAATTAACTCATCCAATCTACTCATTTGCCCACCTCAATTTCCGCAATAATCTTATCTATTTCTTCCCGCAAAATCTGCTCTCTCGCCACAATCTTTTCTATCTCAGCATTGAGAGCAACAATATCAATCTTTTCTCTGGTATCCTCCTGTTCAACATAGGTAGAAACAGACAGGTTATAATCTTGTTCAGCAATTTCGCTGTTTGGCACAAGCCTAGCAAAATGCTCAATATCTTTTCTATCTTTGAATGCGTTAAGAATGGTCTCAATATTTTCTTGTGTTAGTTTGTTGTTATTTGTAACCTTGACAAATTCCTTTGATGCATCGATAAATAAGGTACTATTTTCTGATTTAGACTTCTTCAGCACCATAATGCAGGTAGCAATGCTGGTACCATAGAACAAGTTATCCGGTAACTGAATGATACAGTCGATATAGTTATTATCAATCAGGTATTGTCTGATTTTCTTTTCAGCGCCTCCGCGGTACATTACACCGGGGAAACAAACGATAGCCGCTGTTCCGTTTGTTGCAAGCCAAGAAAGACTATGCATAATAAAAGCAAGGTCTGCCTTAGACTTAGGAGCCAATACTCCCGCTGGAGAAAAACGGGGATCGTTAATCAAAATAGGATCATTGTCTCCCTTCCATTTAATGGAGTATGGTGGATTTGATACAATGGCTTCAAAAGGCTCATCATCCCAATGTTGCGGATCTGTTAGTGTGTCCCCAAGGGCAATATCAAATTTGTCATAATCAATATCGTGCAGGAACATATTAATTCTGCACAGGTTATATGTTGTAATGTTGATTTCTTGACCGAAGAAACCTTGACGTACATTTTCTTTTCCTAAGATTTTTGCAAACTTTAGCAGTAGAGAGCCAGAACCGCAGGCGGGGTCATATACCTTGTTGACTTCAGTTTTTCCTACTAATGTTAAGTGGGTAAGGAGTTCAGAAACCTCCTGCGGCGTATAGTATTCACCACCACTTTTTCCTGCATTGGATGCATACATACCCATTAAAAATTCATAAGCATCACCGAATGCATCTATGGTATTGTCTTTGTAATCTCCCAGCTTCATTTCTCCAACAGAATTCATTAGCTTAACCAGCTTTTCATTACGCTTTACTACAGTGTTACCTAGCTTATTGCTGTTAACATCAATATCGTCAAACAGACCTTTGAAATTATCTTCACTCTCTGTTCCTTGGGCAGATGCTTCTATATTACTGAAAATCTGTTCAAGTGTTTCATTTAAGTTTTCATCGTCCTTTGCACGAGCTCGGACATTTTCAAAAAGCTCGCTGGGTAAGATAAAGAAGCCCTTTGTCTTAACTAAATCCTCTCGTGCCTGTTCTGCTTCTTCGTCGGATAACTTAGCATAATCAAATTCCGTATTGCCAGCTTCCCATTCTCCGACGTTAATATAGGCAGTAATATTTTCAGATATGTAGCGGTAAAACAGCATTCCTAGAACATATTGCTTAAAGTCCCATCCATCTACACTGCCTCTTAGATCATTTGCCATATTCCATATCGTGCGGTGTAATTCCGCCCGTTCCTGTTCTTTTCTGTTATTTTCCATAACTCTACTTCCTTTCTTCAACCATATTTGGCACTAATTCCATGATATCTTTAAAATCAACGCCAAGTGCCGTACAAACCTTTACAAGAACGTCCATACTGACATATTCGTTTTTAGAAAGCTTTGAAATTGAAGATGGACTTATTCCCGCAGCAGCTTGTAAATCTTTCTTCTTCATATCGCGGTCAATCAACAATTTCCAAAGCTTTTTATAGCTAACGGTCATCTTGGTCACCTCTTTATATCTTTTTTCCATTATAGCACATTTTCTTCAAACATAACATGATTATTCTGTGTTTGTGAATTAATTTTACAATGTTAATAAAGATAATGATAGTTGTGTATGTCTTTATTTTTGATTTTTATTTAAATAAATACTTTTAGACAAAAATGTCTTTAAGTCTATTTGTAAAACCAAAGGCAAAGTTATAACATTAATCCTTCTTAAACTAAATATCACTTCCGCTCAAATTTGAGCAAAAGCATAAGCATTACAGCCGTCTTTTCTGAAAAAAAGACAGGCTGTTTTTTTATTTTAGGGGTTCGAATCAATAGAATTCTTCGCTTATAGATGAGGAAAAAAATTTTTTTCTAAAATCCTCAACTAATATGTTCTACCAAGGCTATAAGGTGAGAGGAAAAATAATCCCCCAATGAAAGCATAGTTTTTCTCTCACTGCTCCTTGACAACTGAATACCCCGAAATGCAAGAGATATTTCAAGCAGAATATGCCATGACGATAATTCCGAGCGTATTCCTTGAAAGATAACGAGGTTGTGTCAAACAAGGCAAACCCTCTGGAACAGTAGCGTTTCGGGTCATTAATAAAAGGCAAGGAGGTGAAGTAACTGAAAACAAAATATGATAACTTGCCACAGGTGCTTAAAGATAAGTCACAGTTTTGCTGTTGGAAATATGAAGAACGAAGTGGTAGAAAAACCAAAGTTCCCTATAACCCAGTAACGGGAAAAAGGGCAAAACCAAATCAACGTGGTACATTTAAAGATTTTAGTTCGGCGGTTGCTGCTATAAGTAATTATGATGGTATCGGATTTTTGGTAGGTAATGACATCTGTGTTATCGACTTAGATGATTGCTTTGACAGTGGTGATAAGCTTAAGCCTGTTGCCCAAAGTGTTGTAGACGCTTTTAGTGGTTGCTATATGGAACACAGTCCATCTGGGAAAGGGTTGCATATTTTCTTTAAGGCCACAGGCTATGACTTTGACAAAACAAAATACTATATCAACAACAGAAAGCTGGGAGTTGAGGTCTATGTGGCTGGAGCAACAAACCGCTTTGTTACCGTAACGGGCAATGTGTATGCAGATGGTGCTACAACTCGAAACGGTAAAGGTACGCTATGCGAGAGCATTCTAAAAGTATTAGGCAGCTATGGCTGTACCGCAAGGCCGGAGACTATCAGTCTGAAAAAGAACAATAACAGTTCAAGTCCAAGTGAAGATATTGCCCGGCTTGCAGGAGTACGCTTTGTGAATATCTCCGAACCTAGCAGAGGACTTGTCCTAAATGCTGCACAGGTAAAAAGCATGACGGGTGGTGACACCATCAACGCAAGGTTTCTACACGAAAACTCTTTTGATTTTTCACCTAAGTTTAAGCTTTATATCAACACCAATTATCTGCCCGTTATTACGGATATGACGCTATTTTCCAGTGGGAGAGTGGTGATTATCCCTTTTGAACGACACTTTGATGAAAGCGAGCAGGATAAAAACTTAAAACGCGAATTCGCCAAACCGAAGAATCAGAGTGCTATCCTCAACTGGCTAATTGAAGGCTATCAGCTGTTAAAGAAGGAGGGATTGACTTTACCTGATTCCGTTAAGACAGCAACGGAGGCTTATAAGCGTGACAGCGATAAAATAGCATTATTTTTCGAGGATGCCTTGGAGGAAAGTCCTAATAGTGAGGTGCGGACATCCGAAGTGTATGCCCGATATCAGCGTTGGTGCAGTGCCAATGGATGTTATTCGGAGAATGCAAGAAACTTCAAACAAGCCTTAACAGCTATCGCCCGTGTAGAACGGAAACGACCACGTTCTGGTGGTGGAATGACCACAATGCTTATCGGATATAAGCTGACAGAAGAAGAATTTCTTCTTATTTAAACACAGTGTAGCAACTTGTAGCAAGAAAAACAGGTTATATAAAAAATCACTCTCGTATAGAGAGTTTAGTTTTTACCTGCTACATCTTGCTACAAAGCTTAAAACCACTAAAACACTGGATACAACTCCATGTGTTGATACCTGCCCCTAGGGGAGGTCAAATCTCCACACCTTTTCATCTGGATAACGGGCGTGGGGCAACGTGTAAAAAAACGCGGTTTCAAACGGGGTATATACCCCACATTTAATAAAATTTAGGAGGTAAACGATTATGGCAACATCAACAACTTATAATAGAGCGTTTTGGAATGTTATGAAAGGAAAAGAAGAAAACAATCAAAATCTAAGCGAGGGTTTTGATAATGCAGGAGCCTATGTCGCACCAGATGAGTTCAGAGAAGGCTTTAACACTGCTTTGGCAAAGGAAAATATATTCCGCAGATCTGCTACTGTTATCAATCTATCTTCTGCAGAAGGTAAAATTCAAGCGGTATCCTCAAAGGGGACAGCAGATTGGGTTGAAGACGGAGATCCAATCCCCGAAAGTGCCGATACATTTACACAGTTTCTGGTGAAATCATACAAGCTGGCATCTCTTGTCAAGCTAAACCGCTCATTCGTCACCGATATGAACTTTAATCTTGAAAAATATCTGATGGGTGATTTTGCGAAGCGTTTTGGCAAGGCTGAGGAAAATGCATTACTTAATGGAAATGGCACAACACAGCCAACAGGTATCCTTACAGCAGATGCAGATGTAACTACAGCAGATAGTGCTACCATTTCTTTTGACGAGATTATCTCTCTGTATTTTTCATTAAAAGATGAATACCGAAATAACGCTGTGTTTATCATGCACGATAATACAGCTATGCTTCTTAGAACCCTTAAGGATACAAGCGGCAGTTATCTGTGGAATCCTTCAGATAACACCATCTTCGGAAAGCCTGTAGTTACCTCTCCATATATGCCTACAGTATCAGCAGGAGCAAAAAGCCTTGTATTTGGAGATTTATCATACTACTGGCTGATTGAACGTCAACCAATAACGATAAAAAAATTAAGTGAGTTATATGCATTGCAGGGGCAAATTGGCTTTTCTGCTTACGAGAGATTGGATGGCAAGCTAATTCAACCGGATGCTCTGAAAATATTACAAATAAAAGCTTAAATAATGGATAAGGCACTGGATCATTGATTCGGTTCAGTGCCAGTTCCTTCAAAACATCGTACAGGAGGTCACGATATGGAAAACCAAATTAACAGTCGCACAACCAAATCCGATATTGGAGGTACGGTCTATGTGGTGGAATCACGAATAAGTGTTTCAGCAAAGGAAAGTGCATATTCCAAGCTGAAACGACTGATTACAGTCAACGCAAAAAGCCTTTCAAAGTTATCAGATAGTTCAAATAAATCCACGGAAATCAACTCGACTTCTTCAAGGTAGTACGGTAATATACATAGTGCTAAACCGCTTGAAGACTGTCGGAAATGGAGGAGAAAAATGAATAGACAGTCAACATTTAGCACTATACGTAAATCAACATTAGCATTTGAAGAAGCGAAAATTACTGCTCTTTACTGCAGGCTTTCCCGTGATGATGAGCTTGCAGGAGACAGCAACAGCATAGTAAACCAGAAGACAATTCTAAAAAAATATGCTGAGGACAACGGTTTTCGCAACATCGAATTTTATGTGGATGATGGGGTCAGCGGTACAACTTTTGATAGACCAGACTTTAACCGCATGATTGCAGATGTAGAGTCCGGTAGAATTGGAACGATTATCATTAAGGATATGTCCCGCTTCGGCAGGGATTACCTCAAAGTAGGCTATTACACAGAGATTATGTTTCCTGAAGCAGATGTACGATTCATTGCTATTAACAACGGTATTGATAGTGCAAACCAAGCAGACAGTGACTTTACACCGTTTCTTAATATTATTAATGAATGGTATGCTAAGGATACTAGCAAGAAAATCCGTGCTGTGTTCAAATCCAAGGGACAGTCCGGTAAACCACTCTGCACCAATCCGCCTTACGGTTATATTAAAGACCCTGAAGATAAGTTGCACTGGATAATAGATGAGAAAGCCGCCGAAGTGGTCAGAGATATTTTCCGACTGTGCATGGCTGGTTTTGGACCCACGCAGATAGCAAAGCAACTTGAAAAGCGATGCATTGATACACCTACGGTGCATCTTCGCAAAATGGGTATTAACACTCCAGCAAGACCACCAGAAAATCCATATGCTTGGTCGGCTCGTACCGTAGCAGATATTTTGGCTAAAATGGAATATCTAGGTCACACGGTGAATTTCAAGACTTCTAAAAAGTCCTACAAGAGCAAAGTCAAGATATTGAACAATCCAGAAGATTGGCTAGTTTTCAAAAATACCCATGAAGCAATTATTGATGAGGGGACTTGGGAAACAGTGCAGAAAATCAGAGATGGCAAGCGAAGACCATCACGATTAGGTGAAATGGGAATGCTTTCTGGCATGATGTTTTGTGCCGACTGTGGAGCAAAGCTGTATCAGGTTAGAGGCAAGGGATGGACACACGATAAGGAATACTTCGTTTGTGCTACTTACCGCAAGAAAAAGGGTATGTGCAGTTCACATCAGATACGCAATGTTGTAGTGGAACAGCTTTTGCTAGAAGACTTAAGACGTGTGACCTCCTTTGCCAAAGACCATGAACAGGAATTCATCCGTATAGTTATGAATAATTCAGAAAAGGAACTTGCCAAAGAACTCCGCCAAAGTCAAAAGGAGTATGAACAAGCACAGACTCGCATTGCTGACATAGACAAAATCATTCGAAAGCTATATGAGGACAATGTGATGGGCAAAATTCCCGAAGAGCGTTTTTACAAGATGTCGGCTGAATATGAAGCCGAGCAGAAGACACTGGAAGAAAGGATAACCAAATTAAAGCATACCATTGATACAGCAAATGAACAGTCCCTCAATACCGACCGCTTTTTGGCACTGGTTAAAAAGTACACAGAAATTACAGAATTGGATGCAGAGATTATCCGAGAGTTCATTGACAAAATTATAGTATTCAAGGCTGAAAAGATAGATGGTCGCAGAACCCAGCGGATTCAAATTTTCTATAACTGCATTGGTGCTATCGACTTACCAAAATAAACGAAAAAGCGGCATAGCCGAATATCAACGACTATGCCGAATTTTTAAGGAATTTATAATCCCTATCTGACCGCTCCTAAAGGAGAGTCCTTTTTTACTAGTATTTTCTATATATACCCACTAATTTACCTATGATTTCACAATCATCTACTATAATTGGATCCATAGTCTTATTTTCTGGTTGTAGTCTTATATGATCCTCTTCCTTGAAAAATCTTTTTATAGTGGCTTCTTTATCTATTAAAGCAACTACTATATCACCGTTTTTTGCAGTGTTAATCTTTTCTATAATAGCTAAATCGCCATCTCTTATACCTGCTTCAATCATACTTTCACCTTGAATTGTCAATATAAATAGTTCATTATTGCTTTTTACAAAATTAATAGGTAGTGAAAAATAATCCTCAATATTTTCTACAGCTAAAATAGGTTGACCAGCAGTTACATTTCCTACTATAGGAATACTAACTAATTCTTTTCTCATGAGTGTGTTTTCTACTATTTCTATAGCTCTTGGTTTAGTATGATCTCTTTTTATAAGTCCCTTTTTTTCCAAGTTAGACAAATGGCTATGAACAGTAGATGTAGAGCTTAGGCCTACTGCTTTGCATATTTCTCTAACAGAAGGTGGATAGCCCCTTTCCATAGTAATATCCTTTATGCATTGGTATACTTCCATTTGTTTGGTAGACACTCTACCCATGTTAATCACTCCCTTTGAAATTTTATTTTCCTTATTTTATCCGATGACTACCTGCAGTAACACTCCCACTTCTAACAAAGTGGGAGATAACGGCAGCTACGTCCATGGATAACGATCTCTAACCTTCAGTTGGAGTAAAAACTCCATCTGAAGCTAAGAGCTCTGTTTATTCTCTAGTTTATTAATTGGTCATTTGAATATACATGAATTTAGTACGTGTTTAGATAATCTTTTAAGCTTGATGAAATTATAGCATATAAGCGAAAAAACATCAAACTAGAGTTCCTGGTAAAAACATGCCAAATTATTGGAAAAATAACCATTAATTCAAATATATACGCGTATATCTCCAAATATATCCATTACTCTGCGTAATTCAAATATTATTGATTAAATTAAAAGCCTTTGTTATAATTAACTGATGAAATATGAACTAAAGAGGTGACTATATGGTTAAAAAATGTATATTCAATAAAAATAAGGATTGTAATGATTGTGGTGAATGCTACATATGTGAATTAGATTCTAAGAAAGTTTGTAATAATTGCGGAAAATGCATGGAGAGGGAAGGATTTGACCTTAGAGAAATAAAAATAGATGAGGTTTTGGATATGCCTGATGAAATTACCGACTATGAAGATTTGGATGAAGATTTTCAAAGGGATGATAGGTATTTAGATTTACAAGATATAAAACAAGACGAAACTTCAGAGGGTTCTCAGGAAGAAGTGGAATTTGAATATATTGAAGATCATGAAGAAATTAAAGAAATACTAGAAAATGAAAATGAATTTAATAAAATGGCCGATGAAGTATTTCCAGGTTTTATAAGAATAGCTAGAAAAAAATAACTTTTCTAGTTATTCTTTTTTTATTTTGATAGTCTGTAATACGTGTAGGAACAGTAAAAAACATTTTTCATAATGCTCTTAAACTCATAATGTATTTTAGTCTTCAATCCTATTTGCGCATAGTGATATGAGATGTAGAAAAATTTTAACTTGGATATATAGATAAATGATATTGAATGAATTATAAATATTATTATATAGAATAGTATTAAAAGTAAAATAAACCTTTAAATTAACTAGTTAACCTAAGTTAACTAGTTAATTTAAAGGTTATATAAGTTAATGAGTTTTTTAAAATAATTTCTAAAAATAAGGTGCTAAAATAATCAAATAAATAAAAACTTAATTGATTTTGTATATGGTATTATTCATTAGAAAGAGGATTGGATTTAATTGCTTCTCTTAATTTTTCATCGTCTACATGGGTATAAATTTGAGTGGTCGATATGTTCTCATGGCCCAAAATCTTCTGTAGGCTTCTTATATCAACACCTCCGTGCTTATACATTAAGGTGGCTGCAGTGTGCCTTAATTTATGAGGAGTGTATTTATCCTCATCTAATCCGGATTTTTTGATATACTTTTTAACTATATTCTCTACAGATCTTTTGCTTATACTTGTATAATTTTTATTCAAAAACAAAATATCTTTATATTCAAAGGAGATTTTGTCTATGAATTCATTCCTAGAGTTTAAATAACTATGGATGGATTCTAAACAAGCCTTATTAAGATAAACGGTTCTTTCTTTATTTCCTTTACCTATTACTGTCAAGGTATCTCCTTTGATTTTTGATATTTCTATACTGCAAAGCTCAGATATTCTTAATCCACAATTTAAAAATAATGTTATAATGCAATAATCTCTAGGGTTGTTAGAGTTTTTAACTGAAGATAGTAGTCTTTTGCTTTCATCCAAGGTTAAATAAACAGGATTTCTTTTATCTATCTTCGGAGATTCTAGTTCTGAAGCTATATTTTCATCCAATATTTTAGCTTTACCGTATAAGTATTTGAAGAATGATTTTAATGTGGCTACTTTTCTGGCTCTAGCATAGGCGCTGTTATCTCTTTGCTTCTCTGTAAAAGATAAAAAAGCATAGAGATCAGATAAAACTATATTTCGTAGTATATTAGTATCTATAGAACTAATATCTACGTCTTGAAATTCTGTGTTTTCATTCACTTGACACAATCCTTTATAAAGCATAATGAATCTAAAAAACATAGTTAAATCTATTTTATAGGCATCTAAAGTGTTGGGAGATTTTCCTTTTATGGTTTCTAGATAGCTTAAAAACTCTATCAAACATTTAGGGAGTTGTTCTCTTTGGTTAGCTATACCTAATTGAAATTTAATTTTCTCTAAGGAAGTATTGACATTTTTCTCAATTGATGAATGATTTAGGTTTAAAACTTGTGAAGAATTACTGGCGCCGATCCTCCCGGCTTTTCTCTTATTTCTGTTTAAGCCTAATTCTTTTAACCATATTTGTATAGTTCGAGGAGTAACCTTATATATTTGGGCCATTTGACTAGTGCTGAGCTCTTTTTTAACGGTTAATATATAAATATCCTTAATTATATATTTGTAGCCTCTGTGAGTCTTAGAATGATTGTAGTTGGATATGATTTTATTTAATACTTTTTCATCTTTAACATTTAAATGAGTGTTATCTAATATATCCTGAATTTCTTTAAGGTATTTGAAGTTCTTATATTTATCAGTTATATTTCGTTCTGTCATAGTGTATTTCCTCCCATATAAAATAATAGAAGAGTAAAAATGGCTACAAGCCTTGATTTTATTATACTACAACCTATAAAATAGGTCAACATGCGAAGTTCGCTAAATATACATTTAGCGAAGTTGTATAAAACGAAATAAAGTAGGGGCTAAATTTATCAAAAAATAAATAAAGTTTAATTGTATACTTACAAATATACTTGTTAAGAAAAGTTTTTTCATATATTTTATACAAATCGATATTTAGTGAATAACATCTCTGTAATCAATTCTATAAAAATAAGGTTGAACAAGAACATAAATACTTATTTATTAACAAATATAAAATTGATGTACATTAAACAAACATTATATTACCTTGTTTTTATGAGTATTTCCCAAAAATTCAATGGGGAATTGATTCGTTGGTTTACGGATTATATATTATGTAAACTAAATAAGTAATATTTATATTTTGGTTGATAATTTCAAATTTATTAACCACAGTTAACTAAGTTAACCTAATGAAATATAGTTAACTATGATTATTGATTTTGTTTTGCTTGTATTTTTAGTTAAAAAAACAGAGATTTATATAAATTCTTCAAAACTTTTTTGTTTGTTTTGCTGAGAATTAATATAAGTCTCTGTTAATAATTTTGCTTTATGATAAATTTATTACATAAAACTAGTAGAGCTAAACTAAATAGTTCAGCAATTTTAAATAGCATCTATAATATTACATCTACTAAGGACTAACTTTTCGATGCCTTCTTTATACCAATTGGGGCAGTTGAACCAGTTTACATTAGTAAGGTTCAATCTTAAAAGTTTAGTCCAATGTTTGTATCTTGGTTTATCTTTATCTATAATATAGTTAGCTAAAAGGCTATTTTTTGTATTGAAACTTGGGTGATGTTCTGAATACTCAGCTAAGTCTTTATGAAAATCATCTGGCATGGCATTAGACATTAAGGAATAGCCTTGATCAAATAATGGCGCAAAAGATATTAATTCCTGAGTATCATTATTTATAAGAAAACCAAAGTTTCCCAAATGCCTATCCTTATTTTCAATTATATAATCAAATACTATCATATCTAAAAAATCCTGTTTGAATTTTTTGGGAATCCAATCTATAACATTTGTAAAGATCCAGTTAGTTCTATTAGCGGTGTTAGTCTCTAAAAAATATTTAATAGGTAAGTATCCTATATCCTTAGTTGTAAAAATTTCACATACTGAACAATTTTGATTGTGCCAAGTATCTGTCCAATAAGGTATACAATTTATTTTTAGTATCTTTCCTAGTTCACTTGCTATACCCTCTGCAAAGTGTTCTTTATCTAAGTTTGCTGCTCCTATATTTCCCCTTTTATATAATAAAAGCTTATTATCTATCCTTCTCCAAGATTTATTCATAACTCCTTGTGTGGTAAGCTCTGGTGATGAAACCTTAGGAGTGTTTACAGTGCCACCCAAACTGGTAGCATTACCAAAAAAAGTTATAAGTCCTAAAGCTTCTTCAAATTTATTATCATATAAATTATGTTTAGACCAACATAAATCATTAGGATACATAGATTTAGTATCTAGAGGCTTTATCCAATAACTATCATTCAAACTAAATCCATTATTTAATTTTAAATAATCTAAAGCAGTTGGCTTTTCGCTTAATTCTAAAGCCTTTTGCAACTTTTCTAAATGGTTCCGATTTGTAGGTATTACCCTACTTTTAAACCAGGTATTTAAATCACCTATATTGTTCTTTAAAATATATGGAAGTATATCTTCATTATATACTTCTAAAATAGGATATTGACCATTTATATTTAATTCATCGCTAAATAATAAAACTTCCACATTTTTATTCATAACGTAAAATTCACTCATAGTTTCACTTCCTTTTAATGGTACAGTTATATATCTATTATATCTTAAAATTAATAATATACATAGAGTTATATATAACTTAAGATGCACTATAGCTTATAAAATTTCATTCTTATCATTTGTAATTATTCCACCTGCTGCAACGATATGTGTTGGTAAGGTTATAGAATTATTTTCCATAGTAGATCACTCACTTTCTTTTGTATCCCAAGTTATTTTATATTTTCCTTTATGTTTTCCTTCAACTTTTATTTTATAATCAGCATCTTTATCTATTTTAATCGTTTTAGTAATTTCTTCTTTTGGATTTTCTGTTTTAAATAACTCAGTATCATCTTCATCTAGTACAGATATTTTCAAATTACCTTTTTCAGTAGTTACATTAACATTTAAAGTTAATTCATCACCTTTTTTTAACTTTATAGAAGTATATTTGTAACCTTCAAAAGATGAGTAAGACATTTGCATTCTTTTAGCTGTATTATTTTCAACAGACATTTTAGTTTTATAGCTGCCAGCAGAACATCCTGCTGAAAATAGTGATATTAACACAATGAGCATTGGTATTGTAATTTTATTTTTAAAACCTTTAAACAACTATATCCCCCCCCTTTTTACTAAATATATTTTGCATATTTCATATACTTTCAATTATATTTTCCTACATACCATAATATATCTATGCTCTAAGCTCTCAATATAAGGCTTTGTTTTTAACTCTTCATGGATTTTACATAATTCTTCAAAGCAATTATCTACGGCACTATCTTTACTACCTTGGGATATAAGTAATCTTTATATACTTTTTAAATCCTTCACATGAGTATATCCAATCATCAAATAGTTTTTTTACACTCTCCTTTTTATCATTTTTAGCCTTATTAATATAAAAATTGCAGAAATCCTCAAAAGTTGTAGCCTTATTTTTAAACTCGTTTAAGAATTGTGTGGTTATATTATCAAAGATGGTTTCACTAATGATATTAGTTAACTCATATAAACATATAGCTCCTGCAGTGTAGCTTAAATCACCATATTCATATTCACCAAACTTATGAATTGGAATTTCTTTATATTTGCCAGAGTTCATTTGTTCATTCCAAGTTTTGGAATATAAATCTAAATAATATTCCTTTCCCTCTAGTGCATTCATAATTCGCATTTCATAATAACTGGTAAAAGCTTCATCGAAAAAGCGTGAACGGCTAACAGTACCTTCAGCTTTTGCATTCCATCCAAGATGAGTAAATTCATGTATAATTTGATTCATGTTCTTTTTTGAAGAAAAAGTAGATTGTTGTATAAATATTGTGTCATTTTCTTCACAGGTGAAAGAGCCGTAGCCATCAGGAATGGAAACATATTTTGTATTAGATTTTATGTCCCTATATCCAAAGTGTGAATTCATGTATTTGCTTGTAAAATCCATAACCTCTATTAACATATCACTATCAAAGGAACCATTAAGAAGGTAGAAAATCCCTGTTGGTAAAATCAATTCTTTATATTTAGCTATGGCGCAGTTGAAATTATATTTAGCTGCTTTATGATCATTAAAATAGAATATATTCTCTTTTTTTGAGGTTAACTTTTCAGATGCTATAGTTTTATAACCATAAGGTACTTCCACAGAAATATCTGCATAACCGCTTACTGTTAAATATTTAAATAGTGAGTCTTGTGTATCTTCAATAAACATAGGATAACAAAAGGTCTCCCAGCGAATAAAAGTGAAATCCTCATTAATTGTTTCCTTGACATAAGGACAACATCCTGTATCTCCTGTTAAATATCCTTCAAATTCTATAATAAGTGTGTGAGAAAATTTAGGAATTTCAAATTTTCTTACAAGGTATCCCTCAAGTACGTCTAGTTTTACTAAGGATGATGATGTGGAGAAATATCTATCATCTGCTTTTATAGATTTTACTGTGAAATCTCTGTTTAAGTAGAAATGAGAAGTACATATATCACATTTTTCATATTTACACTGACATGTCAAACTTCCTTTAAATACATCGATTTTAAAGCTAATATCCAATGTAGTCCCCTCCCCTATAAAACCATCAATATTGAGCCTTCTAAAATTATGATTAAATAAATTCAATACTTTAAACAAATAATAATTCTTTTATGGAATCAATAACTGCATCAGGCCTAGTTTCGTTTATACAATGATTACTATCTTTAACTATAAAGTTATGAATTACCACTTAAACTTTTATATATCTTTAGAAAGTTTTCATAACTTAGAACATAAGTTAACTGTTTAATTTCAGCACCATTGAATGCATCCACTTCAGATGTATCTTCACTTCTATTTCTGACAAATCCTATTTTTTCAAGCATTCTTTGACTTGCTAAATTACTTTCATAGCATCCCGCCCAAACTTTTGGAAGTTTTAGCTCTCTATAGCAATAGTTAAGTCCTAATAGAAACGCCCTATACCCATAACCTTTTCTTCTATATAATTTCATTTTATCTAATTATAGCATATATTCTATGGAAAATATCCACTGGATAAACCATAAAATATTTCAATATCTTCTGTTTTACAACCTATTGTACCTAATTCACACTTAACCTATTAACCTATTGCCCTTACTTTCACTAATGTTTTTATCAGCATATACAGCGACTAGTTTAAAGTTTTCCTGTTCATATTTTTGTGGTAAAGTTGTATGAAAACAATATTTTATAGAGTTTTCTACCTATATTTAAATCATAAAACAATCCATATATTAAAAATTAAGTTAATTATGATATAATTAACTGTAACGTATTGGGGGTGTTTTTATGAAGGTCTGTGATACATTCAGCTATAAATTAACTTGCTCCGTGCAAAGACTACAACAAAGTAAGCTATGCTTTGTTTGGAGCCTAAGCTTTTAATTTAGCTGAAATGCAAATATGCTTTAGGTTCTGTAACACATAGCTTTTTGGTATTCTTTGCTTTAACACTATGATAAAAAAGGATAGTGTAAAGTGAAATATGAAAAAGTTAAGCTTAAAAATGTTTTGCCCGAAGGGCGCAGAATAATAAAATAATTTGTAATTTGAAGATGAAGTAACGAATTTTGAGCATGACAAAAAATCCTTTTGAGTGAAGGAAAATTTTTGATATTAGTAATCTCTACATGGAGTTATTCACGTAGTGGCTAATAAATATCCCATA
>NZ_CABDWS010000038.1 GCF_901447495.1 Haloimpatiens lingqiaonensis | reverse complement strand
AGAGAATATAGTTCAATATACTATATTCTCTATAGCTTTTTTATTAGTTATATTTATATACGCTTGTCCTTTAAAAAGAATTTTTCATTAATTATTTTAAAATATAGTTAAATTATTGACAATTATATCGTAATATCGTAATATATTAATATAGTAATATTAAATAATTTTTATTGTTTTACAAAAACTATAATATAGAACTAAATTATCAACAGAGCTCTTAGCTTCAAATGGAGTTTTAACTCCAACTGAAGGTTAGAGATCGTTATCCAGGGACGTAGCTGCCGTTATCTCCCACTTTGTTAGAAGTGGGAGATAACGGCAGGTAGTCATCGGATAAACATTATAGTTACTCTTACTTTAATATAAAATTAATTGTTTAATTTTAAATTTATAAAAGGAGAAAATTTATGAGTATGCCAAAAGAAACTGAAAAAATATTAAATGAAAATGCAGAATTTCTAAAAGCTTTAGCTCATCCCGTAAGATTATGTATAGTCAGAAATTTATCAAAAAAGGGTTGTGCTAATGTAACCTGTATGCAGGATTGTCTTAAATTACCACAATCTACTGTATCTCAACACCTTAACAAATTAAAATCTGCAGGCATAATCCAAGGTGAACGCAATGGTTTAGAAATAAAATACAAAGTTTGTAGTAAAAAAGCCCTAGATTTAATTAAAGTTCTTTTCCCTGAAGATGTTTAAAAATAACAGCTATTAAAAATTTAATTTTATGGAGGTATTCATATGAGTAAAAAAGTTTTAATTGTAGGTGGAGTAGCTGGCGGAGCTTCTACTGCTGCAAGACTTAGACGACTAGATGAAACTGCAGAAATAATAATGTTTGAAAAGGGAGAACACATATCTTTTGCTAACTGTGGGTTACCTTATTATATAGGAGAAGTTATAAAAGATAGAAGCAACCTTTTAGTTCAAACTCCTGAGGCTATGCACAATAGATTTAATATAGATGTGAGAATAAATAGTGAAGTTTCCAATATAAATTTTGAAAACAAAACTGTAAAGGTTAATAGCAAAGATAAAGGAGAATACCAAGAATCCTTCGATTATCTAGTATTAGCTCCTGGCGCTAAACCAATGAAACCACCTATACCTGGAATAGATAGCAGTAAAATATTCACTTTAAGAAATGTAAATGATACAGATAAAATAAAGTCTTTTGTAGATAATTCTGGATGCACAAATGCAGTGGTTATAGGTGGCGGATATATAGGTGTTGAAATGGCGGAAAATTTAAGACATAGAAATATAAATGTAACTTTAGTAGAAGCTGCACCTCATATATTGGCACCTTTTGACTCTGATATGGTAACCATAGCTGAAAAAGAATTAGAAGATAACGGGGTAAATTTAATACTTGGCGATGGAGTAAAAGCCTTTAATGAAAATGTAACTAGTATAACTGTAGTTTTAAATAGTGGTACTGAAATAGAGGCAGATATAGTAATATCAGCCATCGGGGTTACTCCTGACACTGCCTTCTTAAAAGATACTCCAATGGAAATGGGTCCTAAAGGTCATATTATAGTAAATGAAAATCTTCAAACTAATATAGAAAATGTATATGCCCTTGGGGATGCTGTAGAAGTTGTAGATTTTATAAATGGAAGTAAAACAGCTATTCCTCTAGCGGGACCTGCAAATAAACAAGGAAGAATCGTAGCTGATAATATATCTGGTATTAAAAGCTCCTACAAAGGTACTCAAGGTACTTCAATTATAAAAGTATTTGATCTAACTTGTGCTGGCACAGGAAATAACGAAAGAATATTAAATTCCAAAAATATAAAATATAAGGTTATATATGCTCTACCTCAATCTCATGCCTCCTATTATCCTGGAGCTAGTCCTATAACTATTAAATTAATATTCAATGATGAGGGAAAAGTATTAGGTGCTCAAGCTATAGGATATGAAGGTGTTGATAAAAGAATTGATGATATTGCCTCTCTTATAAGATTAAATGGAACAATAGAGGATTTAACTCAATTAGAATTAGCCTATGCACCACCTTATTCTTCTGCAAAAGACCCTGTTAATATAGCTGCATATATAGCGGAAAACGTGCTAACTGGAAAATCAGAAGTAGTTCTTCCAAGGGATATAGATAACTTTAACAAAGAAACTACCCTGATACTGGATGTAAGGAACTCTATAGAAAGAGAAAATGGATATATTAAAGACTCCATGCACATTCCTGTAGATGAACTTAGAAATAGGCTAGAAGAACTACCTAAAGATAAAGAAATTTGGGTTTTCTGCCAAATTGGCTTAAGAGGATATATTGCCGAAAGAATGTTAAAAGCAAATGGATTTAAAGCTAAAAATATAACTGGAGGATATAAAGTTTACTCTTTAGGTAAATTTAAGCCTTCTAAAATAAATAAAGAAGAAAAAAGCCTTTCTAAAGAAGAAACCTCTTCTGATATTGTAACAAATGTAGATGCTTGCGGTCTTTGTTGCCCAGGACCTTTGATGAAGGTTAAGGAATCTATCGATGCCATAAGAGAAGGTTCTACATTAAAGGTAACTGCTTCAGATCCTGGTTTTTATGAGGACATAAAAGCTTGGTGTAAAAGAACAGATAATAATCTTTTAAATCTTGAAAAATCAAAAGGAATAATAACTGCTACAATTAAGAAAAATGGAGAAAAAATATCTTTAAATAATTCTGAGGCTGCTGCAGATAAATGTGAAAAAGTATCCCCAAAAGATAATAAAACCATGGTTGTTTTCAGCGGTGATTTAGATAAAGCTATAGCTTCATTTATAATAGCTAATGGTGCTGCTTCCATGGGTAAAAAAGTCACTATGTTCTTCACCTTCTGGGGAATAAACATTCTAAGGAAAGATGAAAAGGTAACTGTTAATAAAAACTTTATTGAAAAAATGTTTGGGAAAATGATGCCTAGAGGAAGTAAAAGACTAAAACTTTCTAATATGAATATGGCAGGCATGGGGCCTAAAATGATAAGAAACATAATGAAAAAGCACAATGTTTCTTCCCTAGAAGAGCTTATAAAGTCAGCTATAAAAAATGGTGTAGAAATAGTTGCATGTCAAATGTCCATGGAGCTTTTAGGATTAAGAAAAGAAGAACTTATAGACGGTGTTAAAATAGGTGGTGTTGGCTATTATTTAGGAGAAGCTGAAGACTCTAATGTAAACCTGTTTATATAAAGTTTAAAAGAATTGTGTAGATAAAACTCAGTTTAATAGTAAAAAGAAGCCACTGGTTAAAATCTCCAGTGGCTTTTATATGAAAATGCTAAAGTATCTTAATCACATGTTTGTTTCCCGTTCGTATACAGTTTAACAAATATGTTGCCAAATTACAATACATTATTATAAACTTTTTATTTTTTTAGCAATTATTTTATCTCCAAAGCTAACTAAAAACACTCCTAAAATTATCACTATACATCCAATAACCTGCCATTTTGTAACAGCTTCTTTTAATAAAATACTTGCAGATACTAAACTGACAATAGGTTGTAAATTAATATAGGTAGTTATTATTGTAGCCCCTAAATTTTTAAGACAATATATGTATAAAATACTTCCTATACAAGAACATATTAATGATAAAAATATTATATTTAATATTACTGTAGGTGACGGTATTGTAATTTTAGAAAAAAACAAGGAAGGACTTAAAAATAAACAGCCCCAAAAGGCTTGATAAGTAGATATAGTGGCACTACTATAATTTCCTTTAAATTTAGTAGAAAACACGTTATATATAACCCAAGATATAACTGCTCCCAATACCATAATATCTCCTAAGCTGCCTTTAGAAAATAAACTCACCCTATCTTTAGACGCCACCACAATTATAATACCAAACAAACTTAAAATTACTCCTAAAACCTTTGGAATTGTCATTTTCTCTTTGTAAATTATTCCTTGTACCATAAGTGTAAATACAGGTATAGTTGATATAAGTATCGCTACATTAGATGCAGATGTAAAATAAACAGAATAATTCTCAAAGAAGAAATAAAGAGTTATTCCAAACAAACCTCCCATAGCTAATCTAAACCTGTCCTCTTTCAAAACTTTTTCATGAGAATATTTAGTTTTATATACTATAGCTAAAAATATAAATGCAATAAGGAATCTATAAAAAGCAGATAAAGTAGGCTCTATCTCCCCTACTATTACTTTTATACTTAGGTAAGAAAGACCCCATATTATCATAAGTACAATAGCTAAAGCATGCGCCAAAACTTTCTTATTCATTTTTCTCCCCCCCCATAGTATCATTATGTTTCAATATAATCCATAATATTAAATTTGTATTTAACTCAAACTTTACACATAATTTTCAAACTATATATAATTCAATTTTAAATTATAATTCTATACCTGTGAAAGTTAAATACTCAATATATACTATTATAAATGGAAATTACAATATATACAATGTACTAAAATTATATATATGTATACATTATCTTTTAATATTTTTGAATTTCCAGTAAATCATCAATCCTATCATTCATATATTTATATGAATCGTAAACCCCTTGATTATAAAACTCCGTCGATAATTCCTTTATAAAAAAATCTAAAATTAACCCTGCTGCTAAATCTCCCAGCTCCTCATCTCTTTCATTAAAGAAATATTCTTTAATTGAAGAAATCATTTTCTCTCTTTTCTCTTTACTTACATTAATTTTATTAGTCATACTTTACCATCCCCTTCTTATATATTGCGTTTCTCACTACATAAGCTCTTCTTCTATTGCTTCTATGATTTTTTCATTAATTTTCATATTATTTATATACCCCATAAATTCCTTCTGAATATCTTCTAAATCTCTACCGTAAAATTCATTAAAAGCTTTAAAAGCATCTTCTTCTAAATTCTTATATAGTTTTTTAAATATTTCTATTCCATAAGTGTCTATTAAATATTGAATAAATGCCCCTGCTAATGGATATGTTAATTCACAGGAATATTCAAAAAAATTATCATCATCCATCATATGGCAAATATCAGGCAATTTATTATTATCTAAATAGTACTTTACCCAAGCTTCATTCCATATACCCCACCACATTTTATCAAAATACATTGCTAATCCTTCTCTGATAAAAGCTTGCTTTGGTCTTGCTATAGTATATGATATTATGTGTGCATCCTCATGATACCCTATACACTTAATATCTTCATTATAAACAGCATAAATTTCATTAGGCATTCTAGCAAAACCATTACAAGGATCATTGTCCCCATATAATTCCCCAACTTCTTCTCTTGAATCGCATAAAAAATACTTTATTTTCTTATCCAATTTTGTACCCAAAACTTTAGTAATATATTTATTGCAGTTTTCTTGAGTATTTATTATATTCTCTATCTCCTTCTGGGCAACAGATCCTTTACGATAATGAAAAATATAATTTTCTGTTTCACTTATAATCCAATTCTTCTTCATACTATCCCCTCCATATTATTAAGCATATAATTAGACATTAAAGTTTGTTATTATTCCCCTACTAAGTTACTTTACCTACAAACTTTATATAATATTAATTTACTTAAATTAGTGACAATAAAATAAAAATACCTTGAAATAACAAAATTTTGCTACTTCAAGGCATGGAATTTTCATTAAATACAATTTTATTATCATGGCATATCACCAATACTTTATATAATGTTATTTTTTATCAGTTAATTTAATGCCATTTGGAGTAGCGTATATATAATTTTTGTAATTTAAAATACCATATGTATTAAACATTCATGCCACTCCTTTCCAAAATTATATAATTAAGTATAGCATCCTTTTTAAATGAATTCAATAAAAATAATGTATTTAGAATTAAGATTCATACCTAATATGCATTCCATAAAGACAATAACCCTAGTATTAAAATGTGAAACGTTGTATAATATGATAGAATAAATTGAAATAATTTGAATTTTAAATTTATATCTCAAATTTCAACTTATTCTATACTACTTATGGAAGGAGCTTCAAAAATGATAGATCAAGAAAAAATCAAAACTGCAATTAATATGATAATTGAAGCTATAGGTGAAGATCCTAATAGAGAAGGACTTATAGAAACACCTGATAGAATAGCTAGAATGTACAATGAAATATTCTCTGGTATTAATGAAACACCAGAAAAACATTTAAGCAAAGTATTTAAAGTAAAAAATGATGATATTGTTATAGAAAAAGATATTCAATTTTACTCCATGTGTGAACATCACTTTCTCCCTTTCTTTGGCAAAGCCCATATAGCCTATATTCCAGACGGCAAAGTAGTTGGTCTTAGCAAGCTTGCTAGAACAGTAGAAGTTTTCGCCAAAAGACCTCAGCTCCAAGAAAGATTAACATCCCAAATAGCAGATTCTTTAATGGAATATTTAAATTGTAAGGGTTCTATGGTAGTAATAGAAGCTGAACATTTATGCATGAGCATGAGAGGTGTTAAAAAGTGGGGTTCTAAAACAACTACTCTAGTTACCAGAGGAGTCTTTAAGGATGACCCTTCTCTTCAACAACAAGTTTTAAATATGATTAGTATGTAGAGGATATTTACCTTATGGATAGAATAAACAAAATTATAAATCATAAAAAATATATAGACTATTTGTACAAGATTAATAAATTAGAAATAAATAGAGAGTTATGTCATCATGATATGCAGCATTTTATAGATGTCTCTCGTATTATGTATATAATTAACTTAGAAAACAACTTTTCTTTTGACAAAGAAGTAATTTATGCCTGTGGGCTACTTCATGACATAGGAAGATGGCAGCAATATGAATCTAATATACCACATGAAATTGCATCTGCAGATTTATCACAAGAAATTTTAAAAGATTGCTATTTTAATGAAAAAGAGATGGAAGAAATTTTAAAAGCTATTAAAAATCACAGAAATAAAGAAAATGAACAAAATTCTTTAAGCGAACTTCTTTATAAAAGTGATAAATTGTCTAGAGCTTGCTTCAAGTGTTCTGCTAGAAAACAATGTAATTGGTCTGATGAAAAGAAAAATTTAAATATAAAATATTAAATTTAATTTGTATAATTATAAAAATTTATTAAGCTGATATTAAAAAACAGCTTAATTATTGGGGGTTAGAATAAAAAATGAAAATAGGAACTAAAAATTTTGAATTAGGAAAACAAACTTATATAATGGGTATATTAAATATAACTCCTGATTCTTTCTCTGATGGCGGCAATTTTAATAATGTGGAAAAAGCTATTAAGCATGCTAAAGAAATGATAACGGATGGCGCTCACATTATAGACATAGGCGGAGAGTCCACAAGACCAAATCATACTCCTGTAACCGAAGAACAAGAAATTCATAGAGTAATTCCCATAATCGAGGCATTATCAAAGGAAATCGATGTACCTATATCTATAGATACATATAAAAGCAAAGTAGCAGAACTTGCTATTAAAGCAGGTGCTTCCCTTATAAATGATGTTTGGGGATTTAAAAAAGATAAAGACATGGCTAAAGTAGCTGCTAAATACAATGTAGCTTGCTGCTTAATGCACAATAGAGATAACAAGAACTATAATAATTTTATGGAAGATGTTTTAAAAGATTTAAAAGAAAGTATAGATATAGCTTTAAATGCTGGTGTAAAAAAAGAAAATATAATGCTGGACCCTGGATTTGGTTTTGCTAAAACTCCAGAACACAACCTACAGATCATGAATGAACTTGAAAAACTACAAACTCTTGGCTATCCTATACTTTTAGGAACCTCAAGAAAATCCACTATAGGATTAGTATTAGATTTACCTGTAAATGAAAGAGTTGAAGGAACCATTGCAACTACAGTTATAGGTATAATGAAAGGCTGTAGTTTTATAAGAGTTCATGATGTTAAAGAAAACCTAAGAGCAGCTATTATGACAGATGCAATTCTTAAATGCAACAAATAATATTCTTTAATAAATGCAGTAAATAATATTTTTAAAAGTGGTGATAATATGGATAAAATTTATATTGAGGATTTAGAAATATTCGCTAATCATGGAGTATATCAAGAAGAAAAAAATCTGGGTCAAAAATTCTTAGTTTCAGCTGAAATATCTCTAAATTTACAAGAAGCTGGCTTAAGTGATGATTTGAACCAAACTATAAATTATGGACTTCTATGTAATGAAATTGAGGATATATTAAAAAAGAATACCTTTGATTTAATAGAAAAAGCTGCGGAAGAAGTAGCAAGTTATATTCTTTTAAAATACTCAACTATTCATAGAATTAAATTAAAAATTAAAAAGCCCTGGGCTCCTATAGGAAAATCTATTAAATATGCTGCAGTAGAAGTGGATAGGTGTAAACATACAGCCTATATTGCCCTAGGTTCAAATATAGGAGATAAAAATAAAAATTTAAATGATGCTATAAATATGATAAATAATTCTCCTTTTACAAAGGTAATTAAAACTTCAAAATTTTATACTACAAAGCCTTTTGGATATTTAGATCAAGATGATTTTTTAAACTGTGCTATTTCCATAGAAACTCTTCTTACACCAGAAAAACTTATGAAAGTCCTCTTAAATATTGAAAAAGAACTAAAAAGAGAACGTATAATAAAATGGGGTCCTAGAACTATCGATTTAGACATCTTATTATATGACCACTTAATTTCATCAAGGGAAGAAATCATAATTCCTCATCCTTTAATGCAAGAAAGGATGTTTGTATTAGAGCCTTTAAACGAAATAGCACCTTATGCACTTCATCCGTTACTTAACAAAAGAATTTTTGAACTTAAAAAGTCTTTAGAAAATACAGAGAACCTATAATATAAAAAGTAAGTGGACTTATATTAACTATACTCCACTTGCTTTCTCTTTTTAATAAATTCCAAATACCTGTTATATTTTTGAAAAGCCTTATTAAGAAAATACCTTGTTAACAGTGAAAATTAAAACATTCATCTGTATCTACGTTAAATATTATTTATTCATAACTTTTTATACTATATATCTATATCAATAACATGATTTTGCCTATGCTTTCCTATAAAGAATACTGAAAGAGCTCCTGGTCCTCCAAAGGTACCAACTACTGGTCCTATGTGGTTTATAATAACGTCTTTAACATTAACCTCTTTTAAAATAAGTTCCCTTAGCCTTTCAGCTTCAGATTGAGCATCACCATGACAAATAGTTATAATCTGCTCTTCTGGGTTTTCCAGCTTATTGTGTACAAACTCTGCTAATTTGCCTATGGCATTTTTTCTTCCCTTTACTTTTATAACTGGAATAACCCTACCTTCATTATTTAATGTAAGCACAGGTTTAATATGAAGTACAGTGCCAAATAATGCTGCTGCTGAGGAAATTCTGCCACCTCTTTTTAAATGATTTAAGTCATTAACAGTTATATACGTATTCAAATACATTTTAGTATCTTCTAAATAGTTAACAATCTCCTCAAAGCTAGATCCTTTTTCCTTCATTTCCAGTGCTTTTATAATCATAAGTCCTTGTCCTAATGAGGCTGTTAATACGTCTATAATAGCAATTTTAGCCTCCTTATATTCATCTTCTAACATTTCCTTAGCTATATTAGAACTATTGTGAGTACCGCTAAGTCCTGAAGATACTCCAACATATATAATGTCTTTTCCTTCCTTTAATATTGGCTCAAAAACTTTATAAAATGCATCTGGGTTCGCCTGTGAAGTTTGTGGAATTTCACCATTTTTCATGCCCTCATAAAAGTCCCTATAATTTAAGCTTACACCAAAATCATCTAAATACTCTTTTCCCTTAAATCTATAGGTAAGCGGCACATATGGTATATTATTATTCTTTATATAATCTTCTGGCAAATCACAACAAGAATCAGTAACAATAACAAACTCTCTCATATAAATTCCTCCCTAGCCTTTCTAATATTTATATTGTTCCACGCAAATTATTTTGTATTTCCCACTTATTCTTTTGTTTGGTTATAGATTAATTATTTATCTATAACATTTTTATGTTTAAAATACTTTTATTGGGTTTTAAAATTGTTGTTTATATTTACTATATCACTTTTTAAAACATTTAAAAATTATTTGTCGAAATATTTTAAAATAAATTTATCTAAAACAAAATAAAACACCGCCATTATATAATGACAGTGTCCCATCTAGTTCTTTCATTTCGTTTCTTTTAGAATTTTCCCTTGTAAAATATTCATATTAATTCGACTAAAATATTTATTTAATAACGGCTTTCCATTTTCCAAATCAAACCTATGACACATACCATTATCATGAAGTCCCAGTTTGAAATCAAATTTTTCTACAAGTTCATTTAACTCTTTCATATTATCTTTTATATGGATATTAAATAAGCCTATTATAATATTTAACTATATGCAAAATCTTAAATCTTAGTAGAAAAACTTCTTAAGTATCTCCCTTCTCCATCTCTGTACTCTGGTAACTCTACAAATCCTTTTTTAACTAAATATTCATTGGTAAATCCAAAGACTTGATGCCATAATTCAATGGCTATTTCCTTTATACTGACTTTATGTTTTATTGGGGTTAAGCCTTTTGCATCCTCTTCAAACCTCTCAAATGTTTCTTTAACTAAGCCACATATTTTTTTAAGAATAATATCTGATACATCATTGATAACTTTTCTATCCTCACTTTCAAATATAGGAACATTACAGGATATTGAACTGTTTTCCTCATTAACAATCAAATAACCAAGTTCACTGAGGAAATTAACCAAATTTATTTCTATATGAGATAATTCACTATAATTTATTTCGCCTTTAAAACTTTTCCAGACTAACTCACCGCATTTCTCTGCAATTTCTTTATTGTTATCATCAATAATTCTTATATAAGCTAGATTCAAATCTTTAAAGGGTGTGGCACTTTCAAGTATCTTTTGTACTCTTCTAAAAAATCTAAACATATCCTTTCTTGTACCTTCTGAATCTCCAAAACTATTAAAAACAAAACTTTTACTTCTATAATTATTACTACTACATAATATACTGTTACTATGTTCCTCTGTAGCCATAGAATCTTCATAACCAACAATAATATAATCCCTATTTCCAGGTTGCATTTTAGATGCGCGAAAAATATCTTTTTCTGTAAAAAATTCAAAGGCAGTTCCATCAAAGATATCATCGCAAATTATGTGATATAGTAATCTTTCTTTACTAAAATTATTATAACTTGTTAATTTAGATATTTTTTCATAAATTAGCCCACTACTTTCAATAATTTTATTTCCAATAACTTCACCTATATTCATAAAATACTTATCTAATAAAGGCATGTCCTTTTCTAAAAATACTGGAAAATTTATTTTATACTTATCATCTTTTATATCTATAGCATTTATTTTATCTAGACTCCCAATTATTTCATTAAATTCATCGCTATTAATTTTTAATTCTTTAATTATTTCACTCTTAGATATTGAAAAAGGCTCATTGTACGCGATTAAATACAAAATTTCAGCAGCGAAATTTCTATTACATACATATGCGGGATTGTATTCATCATATATTCCTGGATCTCCAAAAAAATATAAATTTATTTTCTTATTCATTTATTTTTCCTCCAATTTTAAAACACCTATTATAATTTATGTTCTTTATAGTGTAAGGCATTTAAACCCTCTTATAAAATATCCGCTTTTATACCATTCTAAGCATTCTAAATCTACCTGCCAATTTTTTGCTGTAAGCTCTTTTACTATCTGTTCAGGGAACAACTTATTTTTCATTCTTTTATTATCAGAAATGTACCATCCCATTTGTTTAATTCCTTTTGATACAATTTTATTTATATCATTAAAGTACTTTTCTGTATCACGGATAAACATGAAAACATCTCTGCTTACTATATAATCTACTTGTCCTTCTTTAAAATATTCGCCTAGTCCACTAATATCCATATGTAAAAACGTTATTTTATCTCCACCATTTAATTCATCTATATATTTCTTACATCCCATATCATTGTCAATAGCATATATTTTTGTAACCTTTTCATTATTAAGTAAAAGCTTACTTAATAATCCCCCACCACATCCTAAATCTATAACTGTTCCTTTAACATCTTCAAAATATGAAAAGATTTTTTTATTATAAAATTTTTCAGCTTTATTTTTATCTACCTCTATTGTTTTACCACAATTCTTACACTGAATCTTTATGCTAAAATCCACTTCATCCCAAGGATGAAACTTATTTTGCAATATATAGCACTCACTGCCGCAGCTACAATAGTCTCCCCAAATTACATAATCATGTTCCGTAAACAATTATTTTTACCTCCACTTTCCTAACCATTAACAATTTCTTCAAATCTCTCTTTAGTCATTCTAAAACTAATACTTTCTTCTGTGCTAGAAATTACTTCAAATCCAAATTTCTTTAAAGCCTGCTGCCCATTTACATTTATCACTTCGTCCAACATAACTTCTCCACCAAATTCATAAAAGTAGTATTTTAATATAAGTTTCATGGCTTCATTGGCATAGCCCCTGCCCCTATATTTACTTTCTATTTTTATGTTAAACTCGGCAGTTTTATTTATTTCATCATATCTATGAAAACTAACTTCCCCAACACTTTGGTGCTCATTATTGTAAATGAGACAATAAAAGTTCCTTCCATCTCCCGGTTCTACCATTTTCTTATACCAACTATCCCATTTTTCTTTAGGAAAATCTATCACTCCACCTACATCTTCCATAGTCTCCTTATGAGACCAAAGTTTTTTCACATAAGTTAATTCATAAAACTGGGGCTTTTTTATATAAACTAAATTACCTTCCCTTTTAAAATATCTCTTCTTTAAAATAACCTCTGATACTTTTTCTAATTCTCCAATTTTAACATTTCCTATTTTTAACATAAACATCCTCCATGTTTTATTAACTCTTCATTATTTCTTAAATAAACTTTTCTTTATTCTTCATTAATTTTTAAATAAATATAAGTTTACACTTTTAATTAACGCAACCATTATTTTTATTTAAACCAAGTAAATACTTCGTTAGCTACTTCATACGGTTTATCCCAATGTATCATATGTCCTGCCTCATGAATTTTTTTTACCTTTAAACTTGTTTTAATTTTAAATTTTTCAACTAAAATATCTCTAATTTCACCCATAGATTCTGGAAGTGTACTTTGTAGTAAACAAATTGGAGTACTCAATTTATCGTAAATATCACTGGTTGGATAATAATACATTGACTTTATAGCACCTGCTGCGGTAAAACCATTTGCATGATATTTATATTTACCTTGTTCCACTCTTATTAAATCCTTTGCAGCTTCCTCTAACAGAAGAGACCATCTATTATAGTTACTCTTTTCCAATTTAATATGTTCTTCTAAGGTATCAAAATAATATTCATCAAAATCTTTAATATAATAATCTATCTCTTTTTGTAAAGAATCAATCATTCCTGACCTTGAAGCCTCATAAGCATAGCTCTCATTCTTTATATAATATCCACCATCTAACAGCATAACCTTCTTAACTTTTGATGGATAGGCAGCTATATAATGTAGTGCAATATCTGCACCCCAAGAATGTGCCAATATGAAAAAACTATTTTTTGTTATGCTCGAAACAATTTTATCAATCCATTTAATCATGTTAGGCATTTCATAGTCTTCTTCTTTTAAAAATCCAGATGTTTTTCCGTGTCCTGGTAAATCTATAGATATAATATGATATTCATTCTTCAATAACTCACCTAATTCAATAAAACTGAGGCTTGTACTACCCAAACCATGAAAACATATAATTGTTGGATTTTGGCAATTTCCCCACTCATGAATTCTTGCTTTAATTCCTTCACTATTTATATAAATTTCTTTCATAGTTTTCTCCTTCAAGCAAATTTAATTCTTAAATTTCATTACCATTTTATTTCAACGTGCTAGCTGCAAGAGTAGTAAGTCCAGCTCTCATCTTATAAGCTTCAACTATATCTTTTGCCTTATATCTAATCTTATTTGCCTCAATAAGTTCTACTCCTGGAATAAATAAGGTAGCTTCAGCCATGCCGCTATTTAGGAATGTCATTTCTAGTTCCACTGGCCCTTCAATTTTGCAAGGCTCTATTATATCTTTATAATTTGAAGAAAGTACTTTTTTAGTAGCCTCCTCTAGCATTTTGTGTACCTTTTTAGGTTGTACACATTCTGCAGTATATCTGCTGTGTGCTTTTTTAACTACTACTGTTTCTATTTTTTCATTAAATGCATTTACCTGCTCTGAAAGCACATTATCACCGGACACCATAACCACAGGCACTCCAAAATATCCTGCTAAAAGAGAATTTAACTCAGATTCCCCAAATACTTTTCCATTTATTTTTACTTCTGAAATTACAATTCCATAGTATGTGTGTGAAAGCACACCAGGTGTATTATGCCTAGCATGATATCCTATAAGCATTGCCGCATCAAAGCTTTCATCTAATCCTTCCATCATTCCATAAAGTTTCTTATTCCCAGATATAAGTCTCGCATCTTCATCTAAGTCCTCAATAATTATGTTTGTCATAGGACCATGAGAATCATTTACTAATATATCGCAAGCTCCTGCAGCCTTTGCTCCTCTTATTACTGCATTAACCTCTTCAGTCATAAGTCTTCTTGCTCTTTCGTAATCATGACCTGTTTCTGTGGTTTGACTTCCTTTAACTACACCACTTATCCCTTCTATATCTGCTGATATGTAAATTTTCATGCTCTTCCCCTCCATTTTATTCTTTCTGATATATTTTAATGAAATAACACTAATATGATTATCCCACAAAAGGCATTACATTACTTGAATTATGAAATTTCATAATTCCACCCCACTCTACCTTTTTGTGATTTAATTGCTAATAGAAAATTGCTTTTATTGTGAATTTTACAAATATATATTCTATATTACCTTTATTTCTGTATAAATTCAATTGTATTCAAAATATCTTCTTAGACGATAATATGTAACAAATGAAAATATACTTAGTAATACCTTTTTATTCTGTACATTGACTTATATAAAATACAATAATGTGATAAAATACATTATGACTAAATAAATTATAAAGGAGTCTAAGATAACTTATGACAAATTCATTCAATACATTAAATTTAAACCAAAATTTAATAGAAGCGTTAAAAAAACAGGGTATAGAAGAGCCAACGGATATTCAAATGAAAGCAATCCCTATTTCCCTAGAAAATAAAGATATAATAGGTGAGTCTCAAACCGGCAGTGGGAAGACACTGGCTTATTTACTTCCTATATTTCAAAAGATACATACTGATAAAAGAGAAATGCAAGCAATAGTCTTAGCTCCAACTCATGAGTTAGCTATGCAAATAGACAAACAAATAAAACTTTTGTCAGAAAACTCCAGACTTGGTGTAACCTCTGCCACTATAATAGGTGAGGTTAATATAAAAAGACAAATAGAAAAGCTAAGAGAAAAACCTCACATAATAGTAGGTTCCTCCGGAAGAATACTTGAGCTTATAAAAAAGAAAAAAATATCTGCCCACACCATTAAAACTATAGTTATAGATGAGGGAGATAAACTTTTAGACCAAAATAACTTAAATTCAGTAAAAGAAGTTATAAAGACAACTATGAGAGATAGACAATTAATGGTCTTTTCAGCTACTATAAATGAAAAAACCTTAAATACAGCCAAAGCTTTAATGAAAGAGCCTGAAGTTATAAAAGTAGAAGATAAAAACATAGCTAATCCAAATATAACTCATATGTATTTTGTAACAGAACACAGAGATAGAATAGAAACTCTAAGAAAATTAATAGCTTCTACTAAACCAGAAAAAGCTATTGTATTCATAAATAAAAGTGAAGAAATTAAGTTAACCACGCTAAAACTTCAATATCATAATATGAAAGCCTATGGCATATATGGAACTGCTTCAAAGGAAGAACGTAAAAAAGCTTTGGAAGGCTTCAGAAGCGGAAAGTTTAATATTTTAGTTGCCTCTGATTTAGCTGCTAGAGGTTTAGATGTAGATGATGTAACTCATATATTTAATTTAGATTTACCTAGAGACCCTAAGGAATATCTTCATAGGGTGGGCAGAACTGGAAGAGCAGGTAAATCTGGCACCGCACTTTCCATAATTACAAAGGGAGAAGTTTCAACAATTAAAAAATTCTCAAAAGACTTTAACATAAAAATTGAAGAAAAAGAAATATTCAAAGGTTCTATCGTTAAACCTCATGGCAATAAATCATCAAAGCCCTCTTCCTTTAGTAAATTTATTTCAAATAAAAAAAGGCCTAATTCAGCTAAGCAAAAATCTCGCTAAAATTTAGCCAAACTTATTAAATGGCCAGTGGGCCTAAACCACTAGCCATTTAATAAAATCCTAAATATCCCTCTCTCTATCCATAGTACTAATTTTAAACTAACAATTACTAAACATTGGAACCTGTAGGACAGAGATTATCCACTTTATATGCCAAGAATTTAATATTTTGTACTAGTAATTAAGGATTATTTTTAATTTTATATGATCTTTGTAAAAAATATATAATGATTATCCCACAAAAAGCATTACATTACTTGAATTATGAAATTTCTCTGAAATGACTTTCATAAGAAGCGAAGGAACTGTTTAAATTTAATTTTAGAAATTCTTCTTTTAGACAGATAAAATTATCGTAAGCCTGGCAAGGACGCCAGGCTAGCAAACCTGAGGCAGGACGCTGAATGTGAGCGTTAGATAATTTTATATGGCTAAAAGATTAGAATTTCTTAAATTAAATTTATTGTTCCTAGCTCTTATGAAAGTCATGGAGGAGAAATTTCATAATTCATCGCATTGTACCTTTTTGTGGGTTAATCATATAATTTATTTCCGTTATAGTTTACTTAACTGGTTCTATAACCTGGATAGAAGGATAATTTAAAACCTTATTTATTGTATTAAGTATAAGATCTTCATTTACCTGTTCTAAATCCCTTACCTGTTCATACAAACTTGAAGATTCCCCATACATAACTCCATAGACTGCTAAATTTAAGCTTAATCTTATGGATTGTTCAAGTCCTAGGGAACGTTTTAGCTTTATGCTTTTACATAATTTTTTTATTTTATCTTCTGCAAAAACTCCTTTACAATCTTTCACATCTTGAATTTGTTGATTTATTAAATTTATAGTTTGATTTATTTTATCTTTTGACGTACCTACATAAATTGTAAATAACCTTATGCCCCTTTCGTTTTTTATACTACTAGCTATATCATAAGCTAATCCCTTCTCTGTTCTTATCTTTTGATATAAAAGACTGCTAGTTCCTTCCCCAAAATAAGCATTAAACACCCTTAATGCCTTTATTTCCTCATCATTTAAATTATTTATTGGAAATATATATTGTATTTTAGCTGTCTCAATATCCTTTTTTAGTTTTACAAAAGTACCAGAATTATTGTCCTCATATAATGGAATAGATTCTTCAATTTCGTAAATTCCTTGTTCCCACTTTCCAAATGCATCTTCTATTTCTTTTACTATGTATTCAAAATCTAGAGATGATACAACACTTATTACACAATTTTCTGGAATATAGTGTTTATTATAAAACTCCACCACATTCTCCCTTTTAAAACTCCTTACACTCTCCTCTGTGCCTATTATTAAATCTTTAATCCTTCTATTATTAAAGGAATTGTAAAAAAGTTCATCTTCACAAAACTGTGCCACATCATCTTTCCACTCTCTAAGTTCTTGGCATATCACATCTATTTCCTCTTTAAATCCCTCTTCAGGAAATATTGGGTTTATTACTATATCACTGTATAGCTGAAAGGCATTATGAAAGTCTTCAGATAAACATGTAGCATAGTAAACTACATATGGATAGTTGGTCATAGCATTGTTAAATCCAAAATACTCATCACATAATTTATTTATTTCTTCTTCACTTTTAGTCTTTGTTCCCTTGAACACCATGTGTTCAACCACATGTGCAAGTCCCAATTGATTTTTTTCTTCTACTATGGCACCTGCATCAAAAGCCATAGAAAAGGAAGTTATATCCCCTGCTACCTTTTCATAAACAATTTTTATTCCATTTTTCATAATTAAATTTTCCATAAAATCACCTACGCCTACTTATAATTCTAAATATATAATAGTATTATTATATAACATTTGCTAATACTACTTCTATAGTCTTAGTTATTAATTTCCATTACTAACTAAAGTTTTAGAATTTTGATATATTTTTTTAATGGAATCTATGGATTTATTATTACATGTTTATTAATATTTGGTTAATTTTATCCCTTTTTACAAAACATACTATAACTAAAGTTACACTTGTGATATACTTATTTCTATCATTGAATGCAGTATTTTAAAGGGGTCTTTTTCATGGATACTAAAAAAACTTTTAATAATTTATTACAGTTTATAACCTATGCCCTAATAGGTGGAAGCAATGAACTGATTAATCTAGGCATATTAAATTTTCTAACTTATATAACAGGAATATATTATAACAAACTCATTCATTTTATATTTGAATTCATATCATTTATAGCGTACTCTATAAATGGATACTTTTTAAATAAAAAGTTTACATTTAAAGTTAAAAATAGCTCTTATTTTAAATATGCAAGTGTACTTGGCACCTCAGCCATATTTAACACTCTTTTATTTATAACTTTAAATGCGCACAATATATTCAATTTATCCAATTCCCTTTGGCTTAATTTATCAAAAGTCATTGCATCCATGACTATAGGAATTATAACTTTTTTAGTTAATAAATTTTTTGTTTTTAAAAATAGGACTTTATAATTCACATGAACCCCCAATAATATAACCATGGGAGGTTTTCAAGCATTTTTATAAATCCATCTAATAATTATATAATAAACTTTTACAAATAACTTTTAAACATTACAATATACAAACAAAATACAAGTATAAACAGAGCTCTTAGCTTCAGATGGAGTTTTTACTCCAACTGAAGGTTAGAGATCGTTATCCAGGGACGTAGCTGCCGTTATCTCCCACTTTGTTAGAAGTGGGAGTGTTACGGCAGGTAGTCATCGGATAAATTTTATTAGAATACAAAAA
Organism: Haloimpatiens lingqiaonensis; assembly: GCF_901447495.1. Taxonomy (GTDB): domain Bacteria; phylum Bacillota; class Clostridia; order Clostridiales; family Clostridiaceae; genus Haloimpatiens; species Haloimpatiens lingqiaonensis. Next base: position 12,515 of record NZ_CABDWS010000038.1, on the reverse strand, counting down.
AGCACTGCTACATTAAGAAATTTACATGGGGCTGTGGCATTAAGAAGAAATACTACAATATATTGTGCTAACTTTAAATTTGCAATTCAATATATTGTATGTAAATTCCTTAATGCGACAGCCCCAGTATTTATTCTCGTGTAGCAGTATTTTTTATTTCATATTAATTTTATATTTTTTACAAATCACTCATTTAAATGCATTATTTTATCTTAACGCCACTTAAGCTCTCATCCATAACCACCAACATAAGGCTTTTTCCTCTACCTGCTCTATTTTGAGATTTTATTTCATCTAAAAGTACTTCTTCTACATTCTTCTTATTAGTTGTTAATACAATTTTTTCTGTATTACTTGAATATGAAACAGCAATTTCATTAAGCTCACTGTTTTCCTTAGATATTTCTGCCTCTACAAGTGCTCCAAATATCACTTCATCATCTTCTCTTAAACTTATTCCCGTAACCCCTGAAGCTATTTTACCCATGTAATTTACAGAATCCCCAGGAAATCTTATACTCATTGCTTTTTTGGTTATCATAATTATATCTTTTTTATCTAATGAATTATAATATTCCACACTTATAAGTGAATCCTCTTCATTCCTAAATTTATACCCTGCAGTGGATATATAATTACCCTTAAATTCACTTAAAGCTGTTTTTTTAACATATCCTTTTTTGCTAAAGAAGGATATGTCTATTTCTTCATTAAAATCTTTTATAGACAATGTATTTAATACTACGGAGTCTTTATTAAATTCATCTAATATATTAATTAAATTAAACTTATCACCATTTATATTCTCTAATAAATACCCAGGTATCTGATGAACAAATCCCTTACTATCAAATACTAGTATAGTATCATCCCATTTATAGCTAAGGCTTCCCGCAAATTCTTTATCACTAACTTTAATATTTCCTGTTTTACTTATTTTGATAAATAAATCCTTAGGCCAGTACTGCTCTACAAATTTCACAGATTTAATTTTATTCTTTAAGCCTAAATTTACTAAAGTTGTACCTCTTATATTTCTGTCTCCCTCTTCTAGTTTAGGCTCCTTTAATGTGAAGCTTAAATCATTTTCCGTTAAAATTTCAATATATCCTTCTTCTCTTTCACAATTCATTAAACTTACATTTATTAATTTTTCGTTATCCTTAAGCTTTAAAGCTGAAATTTTTGAATAATTAGTGTTGAATCTTTCTAAAGAGGACTTTTTAATATTTCCTTCATCTGTTAAGAACATAAGTACCTTTGGGCTGCTAAAATCATCTATGGAATATACATTTACCATTTTTTCTTCTTCTAAATTTAAACCTTTAATTATAGAATCTAATCTTTCACCTTTTTCCTTCCATTTAAGCTCTGGAAGATCTATAACCTTTGTTTGATACATATTACCCTTATCCGTAAACACAATCAAACTATGCTTTGTATTAGACTCTATAAAATACTTATTAAAGTCTCCTTCTCTATACTCAATATCTGCTACACCTAAATTAGTTCTAACATAGGATTTAGATGAAATTCTCTTTATAAATCCTTCATTGGATAGAGTTATTATATTGTCCTCTTCTATTATTATTTCTTCAATTTCTATTTTAGCTTCATCATCATCTTTTACTATTTCAGTTCTTCTTTCATCACCATACATATCCTTTACGTCTAAAAGTTCTTTTTTAATTACTTTATAAAGCTCATTTTCACTGGATAGTATTTTTTCTAAAGCTTTGATTTTCTTTTCTAATTCTTTATATTCCTTTTGGAAAACCTTTATTTCTAATCCAGTAAGCTTATAAAGCATAAGTTCAACTATAGCCTGTGCCTGCTCTTGCGTGAAGCCAAATTTATTTATAAGATTATTTTCAGAATCCTTTTTAGACTTAGATGCCCTTATTACCGCTAATATTTCATCCATTATATCTATAGCTTTTATGAATCCTTCTACTATATGGAATCTCTTCTTTGTGACTTCTAAATCCTTAAGAGTCCTTCTTGTAACTACTTCCTTTTGATGCTCTACATAATATTTAAGTATAGTCTTAAGTCCCATTGTTTCAGGTTTACCATCGGCTAAAGCCACCATATTAAAGTTTACATTACATTGAAGATCTGTTTTTTTAAATAAACACTTTAAAACCTTCTCCACCATGTCTTTTTCCACAGACTTTCTAAATTCGATAACCGCTCTTATACCATTTCTATCAGATTCATCTCTTATATCTGTTATAGACTCTAATGTTTTAGAGTGTTTTTTGTCTGCTGTCATCTCTGAAATAGTTTGAAGTATTTTAGCTTTATTTTTTCTGTAAGGGAATTCTTTTATAACTATGCCCCATCTTCCATTTTCCAATTTTTCTATAGATGTTTTAGCACGCAAAGTAACTTTTCCCTCACCAGTTTCATAGCTGGACAATATGGAGTTTTTACCTATCAAAACTCCACCTGTAGGTAAATCTGGCCCTTTTATATAATTTAAAAGTTCTTTTACTGATATATCATTATTTTCTATGTATGCTATTGTTCCGTCTATTACTTCACTTAAATTATGAGGTGGTATATTTGTAGATAATCCTACTGCTATACCAAAGGTTCCATTTACCAATAAGTTTGGATATCTACTTGGAAGTACCTTTGGTTCCTTTTCTGTTTCCGAATAGTTATAAATCATATCTACTACATCTTTATCTATATCCCTTAAAGCCTCTAGGGCAATAGGTGTAAGCCTTGCCTCTGTGTAACGCATGGCCGCAGCACTGTCACCATCTATACTTCCCCAGTTACCGTGACCATCTATTAAGGGGTATCTAGTAGAAAAGCTTTGAGCCAATATAACTAAAGCATCATATACGGAAGTATCCCCATGGGGATGAAATTTTCCAAGAATATCTCCTACAATTCTTGCGGATTTAAAATAAGGCTTATCTGGAAAAGCCTTAAGCATGTATGCACCATAAAGTATTCTTCTGTGAACCGGTTTAAATCCATCTCTTACATCGGGAAGAGCCCTGTCTTTAGCTACTTCTACCGCGTAGGGCAAGTAGTTTTCAGGCATGGCATCTTCTAGAGGTATTTCTATAATATTATTATCCTTAGGTATGTCAACTTTTTTAGCCATTTTCTCATTCCTTTCTAAATTCTATAACATCTCATTATTAAGTTTTAAAACTTTCCGTACTTATACATATAGTTTCTTCTAGGTTCCACCACTTCACCCATTAAAAGAGAAACCATCTTTTCTGCCTTTGCTGCATCATCAATAGTGACCCTTTGGAGAATTCTAGTCTCAGGATTTAATGTAGTGTCCCAAAGCTGATCTGGATTCATTTCTCCAAGTCCTTTATATCTTTGGATGCTTGCACCTTTTCCTATAATCTTCTTTGCATCTTCTAAATCATCATCACTATAAGCGTATTTTTCTAAATTTCCGCCCTTGCCACTTTTGTATACCTTGTAAAGAGGTGGAAGCGCTATATATAAATGCCCATTAGCTATAAGCTGTCTCATGTATCTATAAATATAAGTCATCCAAAGGGTTCTTATATGATACCCATCCACATCTGCATCACTTAATATTATTATTTTATCGTATTTAAGTTCTTTCTCATCATAATTGTCTAAAACTCCAGTGCCTATAGCTGTATTAAATATTTTAAGTTCCTCACTGGCAAGTACATTTTCTAATTTTTGCTTTTCCGTGTTCATAATTTTACCTTTAGAAGGCATTATGGTCTGAAATCTTCTGTCCCTGGCCATTTTAGCACTACCACCAGCAGAATCTCCCTCCACAATTATAAATTCCCTAGAGTCAATATCTCTCATGGTACAAACGGCTACCTTTCCTGCTAAAGGAGCTGTACCCTTACCTACCTTTTTCTTTTCCGCTTCATTTATCTTTTTTATTTTTTCTCTTCTAGCTGCAGCAGCCACAGCATTATTTATTATATTTGCAGCTATTTCCTTATTATCTTCTATCCAAACACATAAGCAATTATAACTTAAATCATTTAATGCAGTATAAGCTTCATTATTGCCCAGTTTTGTTTTAGTTTGTCCTTCAAATATAGGGTTGGTTATTTTCACTTTTAATATAGCCGTAAGTCCTTCTCTTAAGTCATTTCCTTCAAAATCATCTTTTTCTTTCATGAGATTTAATTTTTTAGCCATGTCTTTAAAAGCACGCGTCATGCCTGTCTTAAATCCAGTTTCATGAGTACCTGCCTCTGTAGTAGGTATATTATTTACATAGCTGGCTATATATTCTGTAGTAGAATCTGTAAATTGTATACATACCTCTGCATACACATTATTTTCCCCTATTTTTCTTTCATCTTCAAATAATATAGGTTCTTTATGGATTGGGGTTTTACTTTCATTTAAATAATCCATAAAATCCAAAAGACCTCTTTCAGAATGATATTCTTTTGAAGTCTCACTTTCTCCTCTTATATCTTTTAGAACAAGTCTTATACCTTTATTTTGAAAAGCTAGTTCTTGAAGTCTTTCATCTATTATTTCTAATTTAAATTCAGTAGTAGAAAACACCTTACTGTCTGGTAAAAAAGTAACCTTTGTTCCAGTTTCCTTAGTTTTCCCTACCTCCATAAGTGGAGTTACTGGAGTACCTGGCATATCCTTTTTTAATTCTTTATCATAAGCATATTCAAATCTTTGCCTATATATTTTTCCACCCTGAAAAACCTCTACTTCCATCCATTTTGAAAGTGCATTTACTACAGATGAACCAACTCCATGCAATCCACCTGAAGTTTTATAATTTTTATTATTAAATTTTCCTCCAGTATGTAGTTCTGTAAAAACCATTTCCACACCAGATTTCTTCTTAATTGGATGTATTCCCGTAGGAATTCCCCTTCCATTATCTCTTACAGTAATACTGCCATCTTTATTTAACATTACTTCTGCAGTATCACCAAAGCCATTAGTTATTTCATCTATAGCATTATCTAATATCTCCCACAGGCAATGATGAAGTCCTCTAGAACCTGTAGAACCTATATACATACCTGGTCTAATCCTTACAGGCTCTAATTTTTCTAATGAAGTTAAATCTGTAACATCATAATTCATTTTATTATTATCTATTTTATTATCCAATTTATTATTAATCACACTATGCTGCCTCCAATCTAAAAGCATCTTACAAACATGCGTTCTAAATCAAACTATATATTTATATTAACTTAAATTACACTATAAATGCAAGTATTTTATAGCCCTCTACATAAAAGTCAATTATTATAACCTATTGATGCATTTCCTGTAATTTACATTTATTCTCATATACTATAGTATAAACGTTAAATTAAATGCTGTCAAAGCAAACATAATTATTTTATTAATTTATGGCCATTTCATAAGTTTTATACTTTATTAACAAAATGTTAATGATAAAAAAGCAAGTTAATATTATAATAGACTTATAGGATATTTATAAAAAATATATTAAAGGACGGTTATTCATATGAATGTAGCTTTTTTTCTTACGCCAAAGACGGATGTTGTTTATTTAAATATAAATTCTACTATGAGGCAGGCTTTAGAAAAGATGGAGTTTCATCGTTATACTGCAGTTCCTCTAATAGATGATGGTGGCAGATATGTTGGAACTTTAACCGAGGGAGACCTTCTTTGGAAAATCAAAAGTCTAAACACCTTAGACTTTAATAAAACCAATGATGTTTTAGTAAAAAATATTCCAAGACGTGTTAAAAATAAACCCGTATCCATTAACTCAGACATAGGAAGTTTAATAAGCCTAGCAAAAGATCAAAATTTTGTGCCTGTAGTAGACGATCAAGGAATATTTATTGGCATTATAAAAAGAAGTGATATAATAACTTATTGCCAAAACATGGTATATAAAAACAACTAATTTAAATACCCAATCTTTCCTGTGTATTTAATATTTAACACTAGAGATTGGGTATTCAGTCTAAATATAAATTTTTATTTAATATTTTTATATAATATGTTACTTAATGTTTTTATCTAAATATCTTCTAATTCTGTGATTCCACAAATTATAATATTCACTTTCTTCTTCTTTTACCACATATAAAAACTCTTCTAATGCACCTATTTTGTTTAACCCCTTCATTAAATGTCTAGGATAAATTACTTCTTTGCTATAGCTATTTTTAGGGTCTATAACCATTAAAGACTTATCTTCTTGAACATAAATATCCTTACATCTTATATCAAGTCTCTTAAAGTTAAGTCTCTTAAATTCTTTTATTAATTTTATTAAATTAATAGATATATTTCTATCCATACCTTCTCTTATTATATAATAATCTAGTCTCTCGCCACCTACATAATCTCTTATTATATAATAGTCTCCATGCTTATAAGTCTTTGGAAAATATTTACTGGTGGATACATTCTTAAATATATAATATTCATCCAAGCATACCTTAGGCTCAATAAAAATCTTCATAATCTTATTATCTGGTAGTAAATAAACTATGCCATTATGCCCCTTACCTAAGTACTGTCCTTTTTTTAAAGCCTCTTCTGCTTTTTCATCCATATCTATGTAGTAATCTATTAATTTTTTCATATACTCCCCTCTTTTAATTAGCTCTTATGCTATTTTATGATAGAATAATTAAATATATACTAACTATTGAGTTATAATGTACACATGCTTTAAACCTCATATAGATAAAGCATTATGTTTCTTATTTCATATTTTTTATGCTTCTTACCTATTACTTCTTACCTACCTTGTATAATGTAGAACTTAAAATTTATATGCGAAAGTTCAGTTAAATACTTTTTATGATTAAAGGATTACTTCCTCCGTTGTTGAATTTCTATATATAGTATTCATATAAAGAAAGGGGTATTTTATATGTCAGAACTAATTTCCTTAACATGGGATGATGAAAAGGAGGAACTTTCTCTTTTAGATCAAAGAATTCTTCCAAATACCATCAACTACATAGTGTATAAAAATGGAGATGGTATATACGACGCAATAAAAGATATGGTGGTTAGAGGGGCTCCTGCTATAGGCGTTACAGCTGCTTACGGTATATATCTTTCTATAAAAGATGTGTATGAAAATAATTTCGAAGCTTTTTTTAATATTATGAAAGAAAAGTGTCAATATATAAATTCCAGCAGACCTACTGCAGTAAATTTATCTTGGGCTTTAAATAGAATGTTAAACAAAGCTATTGAATCCAAAGGTATGCCTGTCAATGAAATAAAATCCCTTTTAAAAGCTGAAGCAAAAAATATTCACAAAGAAGATATAGATATTTGCAGAAAAATAGGTGAAAATCTGTTGACTCTTTTAAATGATGGAGATGGTATTTTAACTCACTGCAATGCTGGCCAGCTTGCTACTTCTAAGTACGGAACTGCCACAGCTCCTATGTATTTAGCAAAGGAAAAGGGGTGGAATTTAAGGGTGTACTCCGATGAAACTAGACCAAGGCTTCAAGGTTCAACTCTAACTGCTCTAGAACTTCAAAGAGCTGGCATAGATGTAACCACTATAACAGATAATATGGCTGCTGTAGTTATGAGTCAAGGAAAAATAAATGCAGTTATAGTTGGCTGCGACCGAATTGCTGCCAACGGAGATACTGCTAACAAAATAGGCACTTTTGGAGTATCTATTTTAGCAAAATATTTTAAAATTCCAATGTATATAGCTGCTCCTACACCTAGCATAGATTTAAACACTCCTTGCGGAGAAGATATTCCAATTGAAGAAAGGGATGCTAAAGAGATCACCTGCAGATTTGGCGTATGGACAGCTCCAAAGAATGTTAAAGTATACAATCCATCTTTTGATGTAACCCCCCACGAAAACATTACTGCTATAGTTACTGAAAAGGGAATTATTTATCCTCCTTTTGAGGAAAACCTAAGAAATATTTTATGATTAAGCTAGTGTTAAGCTAAAAAACGGAAGCTTTTGCAAATTTTCTATAAATATTTTAGGTACTAAATTCTAAGTATTGTGGAGTATACCTCCTCTCAGCACTCGGAATCTAGTACCTATATAAAATTTAATTTATATTGTGTTTGAGATTTTAATTATACCTTTTTAATTCCCAAGATAATGAATTTAAAGTTTTTTCAACCATAGAGTAGTTCATATCTGGATGTATAGTATCCTGATGTGAAATTGTTATTACCGCCATAGCCATAGACACCTTCACAGTTTCTTCTATGGACAAATTATTAATATACCCATATGCTAGTCCAGCTACAAAAGCATCTCCTGCTCCAGTTACATTTAAAACTTTAACTTCACTTGATTTAATTTTCCCTTCTTCTGTTCCGTTGTTATAATATATACCCTCTTCATCTAAACTTATAAAAACATTTTTTACTCCTAACGATAAAAAGTGCTTGCCTGCCTTTCTTAGGTCTTCTTCTGTCTCTATCTTCATATCTGCTAGCACTTCTGCCTCATGTCTGTTAGGTTTAATAGTATGAAAATGCTTAATTAAATGTTTTATATTTTTAGCTTTTTCTGCTGATACAGGGTCTAATATAAATTTTGTATTCCCTTTAAAATTTTCTAATATGTACTTTAGATTTACAGGATTGTCTGTATCTAAAATAGTGTATTGCGCATTTTCTATAATCTGTGCCTTAGATTTAATAAAATCACAATCCATTTTATCGATACTTTTCATATCTGCTATAGCTGAAACCATTTCACCATTACCATCTAATATAGCCATATATGTAGGAGTGCTTTCACCTTCTAAAATAAGAGAATCCTTCATATCGTAACCTACCAACGCAGAGTGATTTAACATAGATTTACCATTTTCGTCATTACCTAGAACAGATATAAATTTAGTATTTACACCTACCCTAGCTAAATTCTCTGCTATATTTCTGCATACGCCTCCAAAAGACATTCTTATTTTTCCTGGATTAGAATTATATGACCTGTAATTACAACAACAAAATCCAAAAATATCTACTACTGACGCCCCCAAAACTAAAACATAAGGTTTTTCACTGTACATTTTTGTCACTCCTCATTAATTGTTTCTTTATATAATAACCTTGTTTATTTTATCACATTTTTGAATTTATTAAATATTTTTTTCAAATTCTTTATTTTTAATAATAAACAGATCTCTAACCTTCAGATGGAGTTTTTACTCCATCTGAAGGTTAGAGATCGTTATCCAGGGACGTAGCTGCCGTTATCTCCCACTTTGTTAGAAGTGGGAGTGTTACGGCAGATAGTCATCGGATAAAAAAATTTATATTTTCTACCGATTTTTATATTTATTTTATATAATTATGGTTATTTTTAAAAAATATATGTTTAAATCTTAACTTTATTTGAAAAATGTGTGTATAATTAATAAATATTATCATTTAATTTAGAATACATATTCAAAACATTCTAAAATTATAGTATAATTGTTCTTAATACATATTTTGTTTTAAAGGGAGGTTTTTTTATGGCTAAAAAAAGAAGTGGCATTGCTAAAGCATTAGGTGGTTTAGCTATTCTTTCAGCTGGAATATATGCTGTTGTTAAATTGGTTAATAGAAATAAAAATATCCAATCAGAATGCTGTGAAGGGTGTACAGAATGTGAAGATGCATTAAATATCACAGAAAATGAAGACATTGATGAAACTACTGAAAAAACTGAAGAGGAAAAGATTGACGAATAATTTAAAATTTATTTTTAAAAGGACTGCTGACAAAACATCAGCAGTCCTTAGCGTTTCTTGCTATTTAAAGTGCTTTTTCTATTATATGGTGAATACTTTCTGATAGGTTCTTTTTATCTTCTGAAGATAGATTTTCCAGGTATATTGGTTCATGAACAATCATTTTAACTTTATTACCCCTCACCTTATTTCCTACCTCTAAAACATTATATGTGCCATCAACGGTAACAGGTACAATAGGTACACCAGCCTTAAGTGCTAACTTCATACTTCCTTTTTTAAATTCTCCCATTTGAGATTTTAAACTCCTAGTACCTTCTGGAAAAATAATTAAGGAATATCCTTTTTTTAAATTTTCTACCCCTTCATTTAAAGCTTTTAAACCTTCCCTAGGATTACTCCTATCAATAAATACAGAGTGAATAGCTCTAAGCCAGCTTCTAATAAGTGGAAGCTTGGTTATTTCTTTTTTTGCTATAAATCCTGTAATCTTATCTATATTTGCCATCAAAAGAAACCCATCAAAAATTGCTTGGTGATTACACATAAAAACACAAGTCTCCTTTGGTATATTTTCCAATCCACTTACTTCAGTCTCTGTCTTAGACTTTTTCAAAATATGCTTAGATGCCTTTTGAACCATTGAATAGGCATATTCATCTGCTAAATTCTGTGACTTCCTTCCCAAAATAAATAACTTAATTTTTCCAATTATGCTAATAAGCAAAAGATATATTACAAAATAGGTATACCAAAATAACTTAATCATATTTAGTGCTCCTTATCTCCCATTACTAAAAATATAAGTATTAATATATACCGTAACTTTACTTTAATATTAATTGTCCATTTTTATCTATATAATTTATTTTCTTACCACATTGTACTTTAGCAATTCCATTTTCAAAAGCTCCTGCCTCTTGAAATTGGGGTTCTATTACAAATGTTCCTGACATATCTATATATCCCCATTTTCCTTGCACTTCTACAGATGCTAATCCTTCACCTATAGCACCTACATTGTCGTAATTAACCTTAACTACTTCTTTTCCTTCTTTATTTATGAAACCATATTTATCCTCAATGGCAACTGCTGCAAATCCATCATAGAAATCGTCTGCCCAGTGGTATTTTGGCTTTATAACCATTTGACCATTTTTATCAATGAAGCCATACTTATCCTTGTATTCAACAGCAGCTAAATCTTCACTAAAATCATTTGCGGTATAATACTTAGGATTAATAAGTACTTTTCCAGTTTTATCAATATATCCAAAATCATTTCCTATTTGAACTGAAGCTAATCCTTGGCTAAATCCATGAGCACAATTATATTGTGGCTCTATTACCATTTTGCCTTCCTTGTCTATATATCCTAACTTACCACCAGATTGTACTAAAGCTAATCCTTCACTAAAATCAAATGCATCTAAAAATTCAGGTTCTATTACCATTTCATCATTTTTATTTATATATCCCCATTTATATCCCAGTTGTACCGCTGCTAGTCCTTCTGAAAAATCCATGGCTTCCTTATATTTAGGCTCTATAACTATATTTCCTTTAGCGTCTACATAACCTTTTTTACCTTGTACTTCCACTGTAGCTAGACCTTCACTAAACTCATAAACTTCATCATATTCAGGTTTAACTACATATTCACCGGTTTCGTTTATAAATCCATAGTAATCACCTATAGCTACTATAGCTAAATCACCTTGAAATTCTTCTGCATAATCAAATTTAGCATCTATACATATATTGCCTTGGTTGTCAATAAATCCATATTTACGCCCTATTTCTACTGGATAAATTTTTTTGGTATCTTCCATATTTACCGCTCCTTTACTATTTATCAAAAAGTCCTCCAGTTTTCTTGTTTCTTATAGCTTTTCTAGTACCACCTATGCTTCTTTCAGGTCTTAAGCTATTTCCTCCTTGAGAGGCTTTTCTCTTTTTTTCTTCTATTAGTTTTTTCATCATTTCAATATTTTTATTCTCTATTTTATTACTCATTTTATTCTCCTTTGTATAACTAAACTTAAAAAAAAAACTATTCATTTTAACATTATACTATCTATTTCCGCTATATTCCACATAAATTCACAGAGATTTAGCACCTAAATTCCAGTAAAAATTTTATTTTTACTGGAATTGTATCTTTTTACACTTACTTAAAGGGCTGGTAAGCCCGCAGACCGTTAGGTCGCAAAAATAATTACACTATCCCCTACCCCAAGAAATCTTTAAAATCAATTTCCAGTTTTATATTTGATTAAGTTTTTACAAATAGTGGGTTATGCCAACCATTTTCTATAATAAATCTTTCATCTCTTATATCTTCAATAACATCTATTTGGAGCATATATTTCTTTCTAAAATTTCTTATACACCTAAAAAAATATAATTGCATTAGATTAAATGCTATTATTATAAACATTAATACTGTTTCTATGCCCGTAGGGCTATGAAGAAAACAATGATTCAAATGCCATTCTGTTTTTAACTGATGAAAAGCATTATTTTCAATGTCCCACCTTTTATGCATTATTTCCCATAAAGTTTCTACCGACGTTAATTTATCCGTCGTTATAATCCATGACTCTTTAATTTCCATTTTATCTCCATTATATATTTCTTCTATAAACTTTATAAACCTTACTTTTATTTCTGAATCAGCCATTTCAAAATTATCTTCATCCCAAGCTTTTATCTTTAAATAATTTTTATTTTTTTTATTAACTATCCATTCTTTATCTGCCTCACGGCACTTAAATAAAGCTAGTGCATCTTTTACAATATGAAGTCGTTCATCTT
>NZ_CABDWS010000037.1 GCF_901447495.1 Haloimpatiens lingqiaonensis | reverse complement strand
ACAGCAACTATGGAATTGGGAGAATCCCCACAGAAAAACATAGATACTTTCTTATCTATACTAAAATATAAAAATAAATAAGTTTATAGTCAGTTAAATGACTGCTATAAACTTATTATACGAGGAGAAGTATAACATGATAAGTCTTATATTGACATCAGTATTCTTAGGGGCACTTGGTCAAATACTTGTTAAAGTAGGAGCTCCTAATCTTCAACTTAACTTTTCAGGAATAAATATTTTTTATAGCATTTTGGGTATTCTTAAAAATCTTCCTGTGATGATGGGAATTATATCCTATGGCGTTAGTTTTTTATTATGGATTAAGGTTTTAAGTAAAGTAGAACTTAGCTATGCCTATCCAATGGTAAGTTTAGGCTATGTATTAGTTATGATATTCTCTTACTTTATATTTAAAGAAAATATAACACTGCCTAGGATATTAGGTACTGCATTAATAATTGTTGGAGTAATATTTATAGCACGTAGTTAATTAAATGAATGTAACCTTTGGTAATACTTATAAACTAACTGAAGGTTACATTTGCTTTATCAATTAAATTCATTGTTTAAGTGGCATTAGTACGTAAATTAAATGTTTACATTGAAGGAATAAAGTGATATATTAGTATATATGAATGATAACTTTCAATTGTTAAAATATTTTCAAACTACTTGTTTTAAAGTTATATGGAGGGATTCAAATGATTTTATCAAGAAAAGCGGAAGAAATAGCACCATCATTAACATTAGAAATAACTGCAAAAGCAAAAAAAATGAAGGCAGAAGGCATAGATGTGGTTGGATTCGGTGCTGGAGAACCAGATTTTAATACACCTGTAAATATTCAAGAAGCAGCTATTAAAGCTATTAAAGAAGGTAAAACTAAATATACTGCAACTCCTGGTATAGCAGAATTAAAAGATGCTATAGTTAATAAATTCAAAAACGATAATGGTTTAAACTATGATGCATCACAAATTATTGTTTCTACAGGAGCTAAACAATGCTTAGCTAACGTTTTTGGAGCTATACTAAACCCAGGAGATGAAGTTATAATACCTGTACCTTATTGGGTAAGCTATCCTGAACTTGTAAAACTTGCAGACGGAAAACCTGTATTTGTAGAAACTAAAGAAGATAATAGCTTTAAATATACTATAGAAAATCTTGAAGGATCAGTTACAGATAAAACAAAGGCTATAATATTAAATAGCCCAAATAACCCAACAGGAACTGTTTATAATAAAGAAGAATTACAAACTATTGCAGACTTTGCTAAAAAACATGATTTAATAATTGTTTCTGATGAAATATATGAAAAATTAATATATAGCAATGATAAACACGTAAGTATAGCTAATTTATCTGAAGACGCTTATAAAAGAACAATTGTTATAAATGGTGTTTCTAAAGCTTACGCTATGACTGGCTGGAGAATAGGATACGCTGCTGGAGATAAAAAAATAATAAAACTAATGACTAATATACAAAGTCATATGACTTCAAATCCTAACTCTATAGCTCAATACGCATCAGTAGAAGCTTTAGTAGGAGATCAAAAGGATGTAGAAGCTATGATAGTGGAATTTAAGAAGAGAAGAGACTTCATGGTAGAAAGAGTTAACAAAATAAACGGTTTAAGCTGTATTAAGCCAGAGGGCGCTTTCTACGTTATGGTAAACATATCAAAAATATTAGGCAAAGAAGTAGATGGAAAAGTTATTAAATCTTCTTTAGAATTTGCAAGCATTTTATTAGAAAAAGAAAAAGTAGCAGCAGTACCAGGGGTAGCTTTTGGAGTAGATGAATTTGTAAGACTTTCTTATGCTACATCTATGGAAAATATCATTAAGGGATTGGATAGAATAGATAATTTCGTTAAAAATCTTTAAAAGATTTTTAAAAAATTCACTTTAATGATATAGTATTACTAGGAGATTTTCGGTTTTAATGATTTTGGGTAGGTGATACTGTATGTTTAAAGAAGTAGAAATATTTTTACCTGTAAAAGGCAAAATAATACCCTTAACTGAAGTAGAAGACTATCTTTTTAGTAGAAAGGTTTTAGGTGAAGGAATAGCAATAGAACCTGAAGATAATTATGTATATTCACCAGTAGATGGGACAGTAGAATTAGTCTATGAAAAGAAACATGTTATTTTAATAAGCACTAAAGAAGGACTTAAAATACTAATTCATTTAGGACTAGACAGCAACAGCTTTGCTGGAAAGGGAATAGCTTGTTATATTAATCCAGGGGATACAGTAAAAAAAGGGGATAAAATTCTTTGGTTTGACAAAGAATATTTAACATCAAAGATATCTTTAACTACACCTGTTTTAATTGTAAATACTGAATTAATAAAAACACTAGATATAAATTATAATGCTTCTAATTTACAGGATACAATAATGAAGGCAGTGGTATATTAGTATACTATTAGTACAATGTCTTTTATTGTAATAACTTTTTTTATATGATATAATTAAATCGTTATATATAAAATTAGATAAATAAATTTGTACTAGGGGTGAATTTACATGGTAACTAGAGAAGTTGTTGTTAAAAGTTCAACAGGTTTGCATGCTAGACCTGCAACCTTATTAGTAAAAAAAGCATCTTCATTTAAATCAGATGTAAGTATTGAATTTAACGGAAAAAAAGCTAACGTAAAAAGCTTAATAGGAGTTTTATCTTTAGGTGTTACAAGTGGAGCTACAGTTAAAGTAATCGTTTCTGGCGATGATGAAACTTTAGCATTAGAAGAAATTTGTAAATTAATAGAATCTATTGAAGAGTAATAAATAACTTCTAAAAAGGGGCTGCTGATATTTCAGCAGCCTTATTTTAATTCTAATAAAATAACTGTATCCTTTTTATCTGGAAGTGAAGCACTTTTAAAATTTAAAAAAGCATCTTTCTTAAAATCCTCTGCATTCCATGGGGTTTCTATGGAAATTTCTGAACCATCACATAAAAGTCTAGCTCTCTTAATCTTTCCAGATAACCCTCTTAAATTAACTGGTCCTACACCTCTTTGAAATATATGTGCATATAGGTATTTATCCTTTTGAGTATATCGTCCCCACTCAGGCTTATCTAGTATGCTTTTAGTACAGCCATATATACTATGGCCATTTTGTTTAAGCCAATGTCCCACTTCTTTTAATATGTTTATAGATTCTTCAGGAATTTCCCCTTTAGCATTTGGTCCTACATTTAATATTAGATTTCCATTCTTACTAACACATTCTACTAAGGCCCTTATTATTTCTTCTGAGGACTTATAATTTTTATCTTGGGAACAATATCCCCAGTGATCATTTAATGTAATACAAGCTTCCCAAGGAATTAACGCACCTTTTTCATTAACCAAAGCTTCAGGAGGAATTATTTGCTCAGGAGTTGTAAAATCCCCTGCATAATCATCAGGAATGCTCTTTTTTAAATTTCCTCCCAGCCTATTATTTATTATTATATGAGGTTGAAGCTCTCTTACTCTCTTTATAAGTTTAGAAGCTCCCCATTTTTCTCCAGTCATATTATCATAGGAAAAATCAAACCATATAATGTCTATTTTCCCGTAGTTAGTCAAAAGCTCCTCTACTTGATTGTGAAAATATTCTATGTATCTATTAAAGTTTCCCTTGTTCTCTTTAAAATTCTCATTATCTCTCATAGGGTGATGTCTATCACCATAAGCGGGAAAATCTTCATGATGCCAATCTAAAAGAGAATAATAAAATCCCACAGCTAAACCTTCTTCTCTAAAAGCTTCTACATACTCTTTTATAAGATCTCTTTTGGCTAGAGTATTAGTAGCTTTATAATCTGTATATTTACTGTCAAATAGACAAAATCCATCATGGTGTTTTGTAGTCATAACTACATATTTCATTCCAGCTTCTTTAGCTAATTTAGCCCATTCTTTAGGATTGTAATTTACAGGGTTAAATTCATAAAAAAACTTTTCATAATCATCTGCTGTAATTCTTTCATTAGATCTAACCCACTCCCCTCTAGCTGGGATAGAATACAAGCCCCAGTGAATAAACATTCCAAATCGTGCATCTGTAAATACTTTTAGTTTATCCTTACTATTTTCTAAGTTATAGTTCGCCATAAAAAATATCCCCCTTGTTATTACTTAGTTAATTTTGCATAGTGATTTAAAATAGTGTTAGTTTGACCTACTAAGTACATTATACTGTGAACTCACCCCAGCCACAAGTGCATGGGTATTCCTGCTTCTTCCCACTCAAAACCTACTAGCTTCACAGACTTAATTCCGATAGCTCCTACCGTATTTATCTACAGGCTGAATTATAAAGGTTCCTTTATTCAAGTCTATAGGATAAAAAAAATCTTATAGTTAATAATATTTATATACTTTGTACGAAAGGATGGATTTAGGTGGAAAAAATTTTTATAAAAGATCTACGTAAAGGAAATGAAGTTTTAGGTGAGTTCATGATATTAAAAAATTTATTTAAGGAAATAGAATATATAGGAGTAATATTAGGGGATAAAACCGGAGACATAAAGGCTAAGATTAAATATACAGGTGTTGATTTAAATGTAGGTGATGTAATTAATGTAAAAGGGACTTCTCTAGATAATTTATTGCAAATAGATGAATATACAAAAGTGGAAAGTTTTGATTTATATGAATTTCTACCTTCTATAAACAGACCTATAGAAGATATAATGAAAGAGATTACTGATTTATCAAATGAAGAATTTAAAGATATACAGGTAAAAACACTAAATGATTACTTCTTTAAAGATAAAGATTTTGTAGATAAATTTAAGAAAGGTATAGGCGGAGTGAGCCAACATCACAACTATTTAGGGGGATTAGCAGAACACACTTTAAATTCCATGTATATAGCTAAAAATTTAAGTTATAGATATAATTTAGCTCATAAGGAAATCGCTATTTTAGGAGCTAAACTTCATGATATAGGTAAAGTATATGAATATTATACAGATGGACCTTTTTCTGTTACTACACAAGGAGATATGGAAGGACATATTGTAATTGGAATAGGTTTATTAGAAAAGGCTTTATCAAAGGAAGACATTTATAGTGAAGAATTTAAAATGAGGATAAAGAGCTGCATAATACAGCATCATGGAAAAGTTGAATTTGGTTCTCCTAAAGTACCAAAAACTGAAGAAGCCTATGTGGTTCACTTTGCAGACTATGTAGATGCTATGATGAATAAAATTCAGCAAGTTAGAGAAAATAGCCAATCACCTGGTTGGTCTGAATTTGACAGAAGACTTGGAACTAGATTATATTTATAGTGTAATTCATAACATTGTATATCTTTACTATATGGATATTTTTAATAATAACTATAAAGTAATATACTTAATTTTCATAGCTATAAAATAAAAATTTAAAAATATTGGATAAACACGAACATTTTTATTACATTTTCAAAAATAGTATGTTATAATATGAATTATAATAAAGTTACAATATTCTTTGTACATATTGGAGGTTTTTAGCATGAGAGATTGTTACACATCACCATTGGGGGAAAGATATGCTTCTAAAGAAATGTCATATTTATTTTCACAGGATAAGAAGTTTAAAACTTGGAGAAAATTATGGGTTGCTCTAGCAGAAAGTGAAAAAGAACTAGGATTAAATATAACTGAAGAGCAAATAAAACAGTTAAAATCACATGTAGAAGATATAAATTATGAAGTAGCTATAGCTAAAGAAAAAGAAATAAGGCATGATGTAATGAGTCATGTATATGCTTATGGTGTTCAATGCCCAGATGCTAAGGGAATAATACACTTGGGAGCTACTAGCTGCTATGTAGGGGACAACACAGATTTAATAATTATGAAGGAAGCTTTAAATTTAGTAAGAGTTAAACTTATAAATGTTATAAATTCTTTAAGTAAGTTTGCTTTAGAGTACAAGGATTTACCTACTTTAGGATTTACTCATCTTCAACCAGCTCAGCTAACTACAGTGGGTAAAAGAGCTACTTTATGGATAGAAGAACTATTGATGGATGTTCAGAGTATCGATTTTGCCTTGGAACAATGTAGATTTAGAGGGGTAAAAGGTACCACTGGAACTCAAGCAAGTTTTATGAAATTATTTGAAGGTGACGGAGAAAAAGTTAAAAAACTAGATATAACCGTAGCAAATAAGATGGGATTTGAAAAAGTATTTCCTGTAACTGGACAAACATATACAAGAAAATTAGACTATATAGTTTTAAGTGCCTTAGCACAGGTAGCTCAAAGTGCATATAAGTTCAGTAATGATTTAAGAATACTTCAAAACATGAAGGAAATGGAAGAACCATTTGAAAAAAATCAAGTAGGATCTTCAGCTATGGCTTATAAGAGAAATCCTATGCGTTCAGAAAGAATAGGTGCTTTAGCTAGATATATAATTGTAAATTCATTAAATCCAGCAATAACTGCATCTACTCAATGGTTTGAAAGAACTCTAGATGATTCTGCTAATAAGAGAATAGCTGTATCTGAAAGTTTCTTAGCTTTAGATGGAGTACTAAACCTATACTTAAATGTAGCTAGTAATTTAGTGGTATATCCTAAGGTTATAGCATCTCACGTAAATAGAGAATTACCTTTTATGGCTACAGAAAACATTCTTATGGAAGCTGTTAAACGTGGTGGAGATAGACAAGAGCTTCATGAAAAAATAAGAGTTTATTCTATGGAAGCAGCTAAAAGAGTTAAAGCAGAAGGAATGGAAAATAACCTAATAGAATTAATAGTTAAAGATAACGCCTTTAACATGACAGAAAAAGAAATAATGGATACCATAGATCCAGTTAAATTTACTGGAAGAGCACCTATGCAAGTAGTTGAATTTATTGAGGAATATGTTAAGCCTTTACTTGAAAATAATAAAAAAGCTTTAGGTGTAGAAGCTGAAATAACTGTGTAGTAGAATATAAATAATATAAATGAGAGTGTAAAATAATCTGAGTAAACTCCATAAGAATTATATAATAATTCATGGAGTTTACTCAGATTATGTCTTTTTCAATAAAAAAACTCATTAATTACATTTTATGTTTTACATCAATATTTAGATAAGCTTAAATATGTTATAATTATGATATATTTAAATATATTATGAAAGAAGGTAATAAATTAGAAATATAAAATTTTTTACAAAAACTATTATAAGAGGTGCTAGTATATGTTAAAATTAAACTTCAAAAAAATTCTCACTGCATTAACTACAATGGTACTACTATTTTCAACAACCTTTATTTTAGGCGGTTGTTCCTTAAAAGAAAAAAATGCTATAGAAACCTTTAATGAGTATAAAGGTTATTGGCAGAAAAAAGATTATAAAAGCATGTATGGAATGCTATCTAAGGAAGCAAAATCTAAAATTACGGAAAAAAACTTTGTAGATAGATACTCTAATATTTATAATGGCATAGAGGTAAAGAATATTTCTATAAATGTAGAAACTACTGATAAAAAAGCTGAAAAAATACCTTTTTCACTAACTATGACAACTGTAGCTGGAAAGGTAAATATTAAAGGCTATGAAGCAGCTATGATTAAAGAAAAAACGGATAATAAAAAAGTTTGGACTATTAATTGGAGTGAGAAAATGATATTCCCTCAAATGGAAGCTAAAGATAAGGTTAGAGTGGAGACTATTCCAGCTAAAAGAGGAGAAATTCATGATAGAAATGGCTATGGACTTGCTATAAATGGAACTGTTGTAGCTATTGGAGTTAAACCTAAAGATTTTAATACAAATAAAGAAGCCAATATCACAAATTTAGCTAAAATTTTAGATATAAAACCTTCAGTGATAGAAAATAAATTAAAAGCTAACAGTAATCCTGAGTACTTTGTACCTATTGTTAATATATCTTCTGATAAAAAAGATATAATTGCGGAAGCTATGAAAATTTCTGGAGTAATTCATCAAAAACCAGAGAGTAGAATCTATCAAGGTGGAGAAGCTATGGGTTCATTAATAGGGTATGTGGGACCCATAACTGCAGAAGAACTTAAAAAATTGGATGGTCAAGGATACAGTGCTACTAGTACTATAGGTAAAAGAGGATTAGAGCAGGTTTATGAAAGTAAATTGAGAGCTAAAGATGGTAAATTTATTTATATATCTAAACAAAAGGACGGAACCGAGTCACAAAAAATAAAAATAGCACAAACAGAACCTAAAAATGGAGAAAACATAACTCTTTCTATAGATGCAGAACTTCAAAAGAAAATATACGAGAGTATGAGTGGAGAGAAGGGGGCTTCTACAGCTATAAACCCTAAAACTGGAGAAGTTCTTGCAATGGTAAGTTCCCCATCCTTTGATCCTAATGTGTTTACAACCTATGCTACAGAAAGTACTAAAGCACAATGGGAAAAGGATAAAAATATACAATTTGATAATAGATTCAAAGTTGCATACGCACCTGGATCAACATTTAAGCTATTCACTGCAGCAGCAGGCTTAGAAAAAGGAAGTATAAACCCATCAGAAACTATCAATATACAAGGAAATCAATGGCAACCTGATAGTAGTTGGGGAGCTTATAAGGTTACAAGAGTAGCAGACATAGGAAAGCCAATTGATTTAAAAGATGCTTTTATATATTCTGATAATATATATTTTGCTCAAGCTGGACTTAAAATAGGTAAAGAAACTTTTTTAGAAAAAGCTAAATCTTTTGGTATAGGGGAAAAAATGCCCATAGATTATCCAATTGCAAAGTCTCAAATTTCTTCTGATAATAACATTAAAAACGATATCCAACTAGCTGATAGTTCATATGGACAAGGTCAAGTATTGATGAGTCCATTACATGTAGCTTTAATGTATATTTCTGTAGTAAACCAAGGTAACATGATGATGCCTACTTTACAACTTCAAAGTGATAAGAATGCTCCAAAAGTATGGAAGAAGAATGTTATTTCTGATAAAAATATAAATATACTATTAGATGATCTTAAGCAAGTTATAGATAATCCATCTGGTACAGCACATGGAGTTAAAATAGATGGACTAGCTTTGGCTGGTAAAACAGGTACAGCAGAATTGAAAAAAAGTGTTGATGATACTGCTGGCGAAGAATACGGCTGGCTTGTTACTATGAATACTGATAATCCTAAGATGGTACTTGCTACTATGATTGAAAATGTTAAATCTAAAGGTGGAAGTCATTACGTTATACCTATGCAAAAGAAAGTATTGGAATATTACTTTATCCAAAGAGGTAAAAACTAATAAATTATAGATACACCATTCATTGACTTTGTAAAATACGTTAAATAGAAAAGACATTAAAAATCACGGATGCATTCACCTGATTTTTAATGTCTTAAATTACTTTATTTTATCCTCTCTTCCCACCATCCAAAGGCAACCCTGCCTTTAGCAGCTTCATTTGGCGATTCTGGATTTGATAAAAAAATGATAAATGATCCTCCAGGAGGAAAAATAAATTTACCTACTTCTTCATCTGCAATTGTAACCTCTGGAAGAGCTCTTCTAACAAATGCTTTAACTCCACCTTCAGGCTCACCTGCAACATTAGATGCCTCAAGAAGTCTTACCCGTGGTCGCGGCAATGGACAAATGGCTGTATTAGCTGGGGTAACTAATTCTGATTCGGTTGCATGACCAGGTGGACTAGAATTGAACCATATCTGTGCTCTTATAGGAGATGTGCCAATATTCGTAACAGTCCAAACATAAACGTGTAAGTTAACTCCAGAACAGCTTGGGTTTATTAATCCTGCCCATGCACTACTGCCATTACCAAACTCTAACTCATCTGCATATCCTACAAAATATTTACCTTGAAGTGAAAGATATAAAGCATAGGGCATACTAGCTATCTGAGTTATAGAGTTAGGTAAGACAATGGAACTTTTACAATTATTTCTACAATTATCTATACAATCCACTTCTATCATATCCTTATTAAAATATTTTTAAACAGTATTCAATTTATTATAAATCATAACTATCTTGGTAAAATTACGTAACTTAATATTGTTACTTAATATCATTATATAATTAGGAATTTATGAATGTTACAGCAATGTTTATTTAGGCACATAATACTACTTTTCTTTAATATATAGGAAATTAAAACCTAATATTTTATTGACATTTTATTTACAGCATGATACTATATCATTAAATGATATATCTTTTAATGATATAGTATATGAATTGGAGTGATTACATGGCAAGACGTAATACACTGGAAGAAGGATACTTAACAGATGCTTATTATTATTTATTATTATGTATGCTAAAACCTATTCATGGATATGCCATGATGGAGCGAGTTAAAGAGATCTCAGATAATAGTTTTGAAATTGGTCCTGCTAATTTGTATACTTCACTTAAAAAGCTTTTAGATGCGGGATTAATTAGATTAGTTTCAGAAGAACAAGGGGAGAGAAAAACATATGAAATTCAAAAAAAAGGTAAAGCACTTTTAATGAAGGACTATTTAAGACGTAAAGAAATGGTTTCTCATGCAGAAAAAGTTATAAAAGGAATGGGGGATTATTATGAATAAAAATATACGGAAAATGAGTAATAATGGATGGGATATATCAAAAAATACTATGCTAGATAAAATGTCTCAATGGGCAAAAGAGGGGTGGATACTTCATTCGAGCTCAATTTTTTCTTTTGAATTTATAAAGGGTGAACCTCAGGATTTAATATATACTATGGACTTTCAGGAACATATTGATGATTTAGATGAATATTTGATGATTTTTAAGCATGCTGGCTGGGAATTTGTTTGTGACTCCTATGGTTATCGAATTTTCAAAGCACCACCAGGAACGCTGCCAATATATACAGATCCAACACCATTAGAAGAGGCTAGAAAAAAGCGTGTTAATATAAATATATTCTTACTGGTTTTCAGTATTGCATTAATGGCTGTATTTAGTTTCATTGGACATCGTATAGAGGGTGGCGCTGGAGAAATTTTTTTGATAATTTTAGTTGGAATAGCTGCAGCATCATTTGGATGGAACATTACATGGTTCTATGGATTACATTTTAGAAAAAATAAATAGATAAGGATATTTTTAATACAAAACTACTGCAGCAGCATTTGCAATAGGTATAATATGAATGAATTTAATTACCAAATGAAATTTAGAATGGAGGTATTGTTATGTGGAAAGAATTAGACATTAGTGGTGGAACTGCTATTATAATTTTAATTGCATTATATTTTGTTATTAAATGGTCTGTTAAAAATGGAATTAAGGAGGCCTATAGAGATATTACAGGAAAAAAATTACCAGAAGATGAATCATGGGTATTATCTTCAAAAAAACATGAAGATAAAGATTAAAATTCCTAATAAGGATCAAAAATATTATATAAAATAAATTAAATACAATGTGAATAATCTTAAAATATTGTGATTTAGAAGTAAAGTGGACAAATTGACTTGTTCACTTTTATACATTCCATTATCAACACTGGTTTAAAACAGAGCTCAAAATTTAAATTTTGTAGTAGAGCATTATGGAGTATTAAAAAAACAAGAAATGATGCCAATAGGTGGTGATATTATAATCGGATCGAATATTGCATCTTCAAGGAAAGAGTATTCAAATAATCCTATTAATGGACTTGCTTTTGGGAAAACACTTATAACATGTAATACTCTAATATGTCATAAATTATAAAAGAAGTTATTTTTATTACGTGAGGAGATATAGGGGAATGAACATAGAGCTTAGAAGAGTAACTGTTGAAGATAAAGAAATACTTAAAAATTTACTAGAGAAATATGATTATGAATTTTCGCAATGGGATAATAGAGATGTAAACAAACTTGGTTTATATGGATATGATTATCTTGATTGTTATTGGACAGAAGAAAATAGATGGGCTTTTTTCATTGTTGTAGATGAAAACTTGGCGGGATTTGTAATGGTAAATGATTATCCTGAAGTAGATGAAAAAACTGATTATTCCTTGGCAGAGTTCTTTGTAATGTATAAATATCGCCGTAATGGTATAGGAAAATTTGTTGCTATGAAAGTGTTTGATATGTTCCATGGAAAATGGCAATTGAAAAGACATCCTAAAAATATAGCATCTGTACACTTTTGGAATAAAGTTATTTCGGAATATACAGGAGATAACTATAAACTTGTTGAGTCATACCCTAATTCAGAATATGATGATGGAACTTTAGGGGATATATTTTTATTTGAAAATTAATCTTTACAAAATCGAATATAGTCCCATAATAGGGGTTTGGAGTAAATGGATTAATTTATTACTATATAGAAAAAGGCAATGATGTAATTTGGTTTGGAAATCAAGATTTCTGCACCGGCTCAGTAGAGTGAGATATACACGCTTTAATAGTTTGCAAGATACAACATAAAAGACTTGGACAATTGTCCAAGTCTTTTGCGTATAGTTTTATTTATATTTGTTGGACATATTATTAGGTTAAAAGCTCCTTATAGATTTTATTTGCTTCTTTATATTTTCGTCTTTTCTCAAGATATTCAATTAATTTAATTTTAATTGATTTCCAAAATTCTATATAATTTATACCTTGATAATAAGGTAAAATTTTCTGAGTTATTTCTTCATAAAATAGTTCTTCTTCAATGTGAAAAATACTTAGATTTAAAAAATACAACCAATAATAATATTTGGAATTTTTATGTTCTTCTACTAAATAAGTAGAGAAAATTTTTTTACATTCTTCAAGCTTGTTTAGCTTTATGCATGCCTCTACATAATTGGATGCTGGTAAAAGTGGATCATGTGGTGTATGAAGAGCTTTTTTTGACCAAAGAACACTTTCATTATACTTTTTTAGGTGTAAGTATAAATCAGATAGATTGGTATATACATGCCATAATATATCATCAATATTAAAATATTCTGCACCTGTTAATGCTGCTTTAAAATGTTTTTCTGACTCATCGTGTATGTTTAAAAAATTATAGCATATTCCTAAGTAATTATGACACCACAAAGCATTTAGGTATCTTCCATTTCTTTCATAGCTTTCTAATGACTTTTCAAGATAATAAACTCCCTTTAAGGGCTTATCATCAAAACAATAAGAAAAGCCTAAATGATAGTTAATCCAAGGTGTGTCTTTTATTTTATTAGCCGCTAGTAGCCTTTGAATTCCTTCATCATGATCTTTATATTTAAATATAAGTTTTCCTGACATAAACATATAAAGATACTTAAGTTCTTCACTTAAAGATGAATAAATTTTATCTAAAGTTAGTACATCCTGTTTCAAATCTATATAGCTTTTTTTATCCAAAAGAAAATTGTAAATAAATTTATATATTGTATATTCAATATTATAGGGAGATAAAATTATTAAATACTCCATGCTGGAGATTTCTTGATATATGGCCCTAGCATTATCATAATTTAAGTTTTCTATTTCAAACATCATGTTATAAAATTTCTGCCTTATTGCACCCATATCATAAATTTCCTTTATCTCGTGAATATTCATTTTTTTAAGAAGTGCTTCTATTATTTCTCCACGAAGAAGTTTTTTACCACTTTCGAAATAGCTTAAGTGGCTTGTAGAGCATACTCCGTGTGCCAGTGCTTCTTGAGTGTACTGATTTTGCAGCCTGTTGTATTTTATCCAAGCAGATAAGAAATCATATTCAAATTCTTTATTAAAAATTTTTACTGTACCTTTCATAACATACTCTCCTTGTACCAATTAGCTAAGTAATAAGTCAATACGCTAGTCTATTTTGCGTCATACTGCATTAGCAGAACCCGACGCTAGTCCTACCAAAGGCGGAAACTGTTTCCTTGTCTGACACAAAATATACTAGCATCTTTGACTTGTTATTTCTTTTCATTCACTTAATACCGAGTTTTATATAAACTAATAGTTCATTTAAATAAAATATAAAGGTATATTTCACTATAATTAGTCAACTTTACATACAATTATAGCTTTAAAGATAGCTTTTAAGTAAGAATTTTTCAAGATATATTCTTTGACTTTAATAATTCAGTCTCTTAAAATTTAAATAAGGATAGATTTACAATATAAAAAATTTATTAATGAGGAATTTATAATATTAAAAAATATTATAAATAGAAGTTTATAACTTAATTGAAAATATTTAATTATTTCATTGTATATGATTGGGGGATAAGTTAATGGAAAAAATAAAGAATTATTTTAAACCCTATAGGGGGCTACCTAGAAGTATATATATAATTTTCTTTGCTTCTATAGTTAATAACATGGGGAATTTAGTAGGACCTTTTTTAACCTTGTTTTTAACATATAAGATAGGCCTAAGCGTTTCAGTAGTTGGAATTATAGTTGCTGTAAATTCAGCTCTTGGAATGCTTGGAGCAATGATAGGCGGTAAACTTATTGATACCATAGGTAGAAAAAAGATACTTATGATATTTAGAACTGCATCTGGTATAGGATATGTTATATGTGCCTTTGTAAAGATGCCGGTTATTATTACTTCAATATTAATGCTTTCAAGCTTTCTAGGAGGATTTTCTCAACCTGTATACAGTACTATAATCACAGATTTGACAGAGGGAGAAGAAAGAAAGGCTGCCTTTTCACTAGAATATATGGCTATGAATATAGGTTTTTCAGTAGGACCACTTTTAGCAGGATTTCTATATGAAAATTATTTGACATGGCTCTTCTTGGGAGATGCAATTACTACTTTTATATCTGTATTCCTTATATTGATATTTGTACCTGAGACTATGCCAACTAAAAAAGAACTTGAAAAATTAAAAGAAAGAACTTTTGAAAGTGCAGAAGAGGGAAGTTTACTATCAGCACTCATAAAAAGGCCAGTATTATTGATATTTTCCTTTATTATGGTTATATATTTTATAGTATTTTCACAATTTAACTTTGGACTTTCACTTCAGGTTGGAGATATTTTTAATGCTAGGGGAGCTAAGATTTTTGGAATGCTTATGACTGTAAATGCAGTACTGTGCAGTACTGTTACCATATTTATAACTTCGGCAATAAAAAATATAAAAGCTTCACTTAGTATAGCCATTGGCGGTCTACTATATGCTGTTGGTTTTGGCATGATATTCTTTATAGATAAATTTTATATGTTTATTATTTCTACAGTTATTTGGACTATAGGAGAAATAATGGTTTCGACTAACACCAGTGTCTATATAGCAGAACACACTCCTATTACTCACAGGGGTAGATTTAATTCTGTTTTCCCAATTATAAGAAGATTGGGCTTTATGGTTGGACCTATTATGGCAGGAGCATATGTTAAGCATAGTAACATAAGAAATCTATGGCTCTTGATAGGTGGTTTATCATTAGTAGCTTCCTTAATGATGTATATATTATACACAAGTGATACAGTTTCTTTGCAAGAACAAAAACGTGATGCTATTAAAGAGGATTTATAAATTTTTAAAACACTGTATTATTCAAAACGAATTTTACGGTGTTTTTTATCATAATAAAAGGATATTATTACTTAATTATTGTTGTAAAAATTCATATATAGATATAGAATATAGGTAATAATTACGTATATTGGTTATATAAAGCTATTTTAAACTATGGTAGGTGAGAATATGAAAGAAAAATTAAAGAAAATAATTAAACCATATAAAGAAAACTATATTAGAGAAATAAGAAAAAACATAAGACATGCCCCGTTGATGACTACTGCTTGTGGAGTAATAAAATGAGTTATATACAATACAATTTACAATTTGAAAAACTGTGTAACGTTTTGAAGCTTTTAGGGGATATAGATAAAAATGAATTATCCATTTGATTGTATAAGTGAACTGGTTTTTGTCCAAACAGAAATTCAGAGTGCAGATATAATTTTGGTACCAGGAGGAAGTCATCCTCAATTGATGGAAAAGGCAGCAGAATTATATAAAAAAGGATTAGCACCATATATATTACCAAGTGGATCAGTTAATCCTAAAATACCGGAATATGACTCAGAATGGGAATTTTTAAAATGTATAGGAGTAAAATTAGGTATACCAGAAGAAAAAATACTAAAGGAAGATAGGGCCAGAAATACTTTTGAAAATGCAGAATTTTCATGGAAAGTAATAAAAGAAAGTAATTTGCCAGTAAAAAAAGCTATTTTAGTTTGTAAAGCATATCATTCAAGACGTGCATTATTAACATATCAATTATTATTTCCAAAGGATATAGAATTTTTTGTTGTAACTGTTCCTGACAAAAGAGGAATTAGAAAAGATAATTGGTTTTTAGATGAAGAAAAAATAAAAATCGTTATGGGTGAAATTGTAAAAATAGGTAAGTACTTTGAGAATCATATAAAAAAGTTTCATGATAAATAAAAATTAAATGATGATTCATTATATGAAAATATATTTTAGAAGAGGTATAGTTATGATAATAAGGGAATATAGAGATAATGATAATTTAGCATGGGTAAGATGCAGAGTTTTATCCTTTTTAGATAGCGCATATTTTGATAATGTATTGAGAGAAAAGGAACATTATCAAAACCCATCAATTAAAGAAAAAATTTAAAAGAGTACATGAATGTAACTTTTATGAACTAATATTTTAAAAATAGATGCTATATGCTAAAACATATCCACTTCAGTAGTTTTCTCATGGTAATGAGGAAATCCTACCATCCACATTTGTATAATTATCTTTATTTACCATGATAATTAGTAATTACAACACTAAGTTTCCATTATTTGAAGTTATTACTTAATACACTGATTTATACTATATGAATTTATAGTAAATAATGTATAAGAATAAATTTATGTAAAGTGTACTTGACACAAATCGAATCATGTACTATCATATATGTAAAGCATACTTTACATATGAGAGGTGGTGAATATATGAAAAACCGACTTGAAGAAATAAGAAAAGAACGAGGAATAAAACAAGAAGAATTATCAGATATTTTAGAGGTATCACGTCAAACTATTAGCTCGTTAGAAAACGGAAGATATAATCCATCTATAGTTTTAGCATTTAAAATTGCACGGTATTTCAATATGAGTATTGAAGATATATTTATTTATGAGGAGGAATAAAAATGAAAAATA
This sequence comes from Haloimpatiens lingqiaonensis, assembly GCF_901447495.1. Classification (GTDB taxonomy): domain Bacteria; phylum Bacillota; class Clostridia; order Clostridiales; family Clostridiaceae; genus Haloimpatiens; species Haloimpatiens lingqiaonensis. The sequence goes on along the minus strand of NZ_CABDWS010000037.1, from coordinate 14,697 downwards.
AAAGAATCATATTTAGTATAACTGGTATAGTAGGAATCATTTTAATTCTAATGGGGGTATTTGTATTTAATAATTCTGACCAAGATATGATTAGTGGATTATGCTTTGGTATTGGTGGTGCATGCGCTGTTTTAGGAGTAGGTTCATTAATTCAGTCATTAATGGTTTCACCTTTAGAGGATGAAGAAATAAAAAGGAAAAAAGACATTGAAATAAAAGATGAACGTAACACTAGCATTAGAGAAAAATCTGGATACATGGTATCTCGCATTATGAATTATTTCCTTTTTGCTTACACACTTTTCTTAATTTTTATGAAAGCTGAGTTGATTTTTATTATTCTAGCAGTAGCTTTAATTCTGCTTCAGTTAATTCTAATAATTTATTACTCAAATTATTATTCAAAAAAAATGTGATATGGACGTTTAAAAAAAATATTGACAAAAATAGTTATGGAACATGAAAAAACACCGTAAAATTTACATTTAAATAATACGGTGTTTTAAAAAATTATTGAGTTTCATACTTATGCATATAATAATAAAAAAACATTATAATTAATACAATACATTATATCTAAAATTTTAATTAATTTTTCTATTTTCCATTATAAGACAACCACTGAACAAAATTTCTATTACTATCATCAAGATTGCAAGTATGTAAGGTTTAAAATTCAAGCCAACTATAAGTGCTAAAATTGGGACTATAATAGAGAATACCATATACGACTTAGATTTATATAGCCAGCTATAGGGTAACAAATGTGCTCCAAAAATCATTGCTATGACCATCAGCATTTTTTCAGGTACTGTTGGATATACCCACATAGCAATCAATAAGTATAGCATTTGATTTGCAGAAAATAGAATGCCTAAATTGGTTAAAGGATTTTCCTTGTTTTGAAAATCCACCTTAACTATTTTGGATATAAAGAATGCTAAAGGCATTAATGGAGCTGTACAGCAAAATGTAAATAAGTTTTTAGTCAAAATAGGTAGTGATGTTAAATGGATAATTAATACCGCAAACCAAATAATAATGGATGCTAATATAAAATGTAATCCCCTTTTTTGTTTAATTGCACAATTCAAGCGTAATTCTTCTAAGTTCATAATCAATCCCCCATATAAGTAAAATAATTAAGTAAAATAAGTTTTAGTGAACATAATTTTACAATTTAAGATTGTTCATTTTCTTTATAGAAATTTCTTTTTAAAATATATTCTATAGTAATAAATACACCAACTAATATTAAACATTCAAGTTCTAATAAAGTGACGTTTATATTATAAACAGTGGATTTATTTAATATTAGAAATATTATAGTAAAAAGTAAAGTGCATGCTCCTGAAATACTCCATATTAAACTAAATTTTTTATTAGCCAAAGCAAATGTACTTGTATCTTTAGAATAAGCTACGCTCTTATCATCTGAAAAGCCAGTAAAAATCATTGCTACAGGTATAATTAAATTTAATGTTCTTCCTATATTTTTATATAAATTATATTTATATAAAATGCCTATGAAAATCATTATTATAGGAATACCTATATTACAAGTCAATGTTAATATATTCATATCCAACCCTCCATATATCTTATAATAATATAACTATTCTTAATACTCCTCTTTATGTAAGTATTATTCATGAACAATATTTTACTATTTTTACTTTACTAATAGTAATTATACCACAATTATCATTGCAAAAACCAACTTCATTTCCAGCAAAGTGGCATTGTTTCAAAGACAATATTGCATCACAAAAGACAGTCAAAAAAATTGGTTTTAAATTAAGGAAAGGGTATGCGCCAATTTTGGGGTGTTTTAATTGTTCTTTAAAAATTGAACAATGCAATGTTTACAAAATATGTTATAATTAATTTGATGCTTACCAAGCTTGATATTACGAAAGATATAACAGTATCTACTTTTAGAGAAAATGACGAAAAAGGAATTGCTCCTAGATCGTTATATAAAAAATTAGGATTCGTTGAAGATGAACTTATTGAGGAATTTGGCTACCCAAATCAAAAATTTATTTTGCATGCAAAATGATTATACGAGGTAGGAATATTGCTAAATTCTAATTTGAAATTGAATATTATAACTAGTAATTTGATGGGGGAATCGATATGGACAAATTTCAAAGTGGACTTCTAACAATTAGTTCAGCAACCTTATTAATTTTTATTATTTATACACTAGTAAATGAAAAGAAGTCATCTAAGTGGTTTAAGTGGTACAATCAAATGGATAGTGAAGAACAGAAAAAATATAATCCCATAATTGCTGTCCATAAACTAAAAAAAGTACTTTTTTTAATAGTATTTGTTGGAATTTCTGGATTGTTGATATCATTCTATATTTCATCAATTTCCATAGTTACATTTGCTTTAATTTTTATTATACTTCTTGTTTCTATAGGATATTTGGGACCAAGAGGGTGTAAGATTGAGAAGTGAGTTATTTATTAAGTGAAAAACTGTGATATATAGATATGAAAAAGGAGTTGATAGAATGGGGACTAATGGGAAAGCTTTTGTCTTAGGTATGGCTAGAAGCGGTTATGAAGCTGCAAAATTACTGGTAAGCAAAGGCTATGAAGTTATTGTGAATGATGCTAACACTGAACAAAACTTAGAACAAATGAAAGAACTGCACTCCTTGGGTATAAAGATTATTTTAGGAAGTCATCCTGAGGATTTGATTGATAATACTTTTGAAATGATAGTTAAAAATCCTGGTATTTCAAATAATCATAAATATATAAAAAAGGCTCGTGAACTTAACATCCCTGTTATAAATGAATTGGAGTTAGCATTTCGCTATTTTCCAGCAGGGGTTATAATTATTGGAGTTACGGGAACTAATGGCAAGACAACTACAACAAAAATAATTTATGAGATTTTAAAAAAGAGTTCAAAGAGTGTATATTTAATGGGCAATATTGGATATCCTGTGTGTTCATTTGTGTCTAAATTAAAAGATAATGACATAGCAGTTATGGAAGTATCAGACCATCAGCTGTGTAATGTATCAGATTTTAAAACAAATATATCTGTGTTAACTAATTTATCAGAAGCTCATCTTGATTTTCATGGATCGTATGATATTTACAAAAACATGAAAAAGAAGATTTTCAATCATCACACCAAAAGAGATATAGGAATTCTTAATTTGGATAGCAAAGAAGTCCTTGATTTGACAAATGACATTGAATCTACTAAAAAATATTTTTCATCTAGTTCACCAAATAAATTAGGTTGTTCAATAGCTGATGGATATATTTATTATAATAACGATAAAATAATAGCTTTAAACGAAGTAAAACTTAAAGGAAAGCATAATTACGAAAATGCTATGGCAGCAATTGTCGTTGCTAAAGAGCTAGGTGTAACCGATAATGCCATTGTTAATGTTTTAAAAACTTTTGGCGGTGTAGAACATAGAATGGAATATGTTAAAACTATAAATAATATAGATTTTTACAATGATTCCAAATCCACTAATATAACATCAACACAAATTGCTTTAGCCTCATTTACAAGACCAACAGTACTATTGCTGGGTGGACTAGATAGGGGACACAGTTTTGATGAATTGAAGGACTACTTATTGAATGTAAAACTAATTGTAGCATATGGTGAAGCAAAAATAAGAATAAAGGCTTTTGCTATAGAATGTGGTATCCCTTGTGAAGTTGTTAATACATTAGAAGAGGCTACTACGTTAGCATATAATTCGGCTGGTGAAGGCTATGTTGTTCTTCTAAGTCCTGCATGTGCTTCATGGGATCAATTTAAGGATTTTGAGGTTCGTGGAAATTTGTTTAAAGAGTGTGTAGAAAAACTAGGGTTTAAATAAAAAGCTATATATTTATTTAAAATTAAAATATAATGGTTTAGATTTATTATATAGCTAGTGAGGGGAGATTTTATGTTTAATTGGATTAATTCAAAAGAATTTTCATTTAACAGTTTTTTATTAATGGATAGATGGTTAATTAATCAGATTTTAAGTAACCATCAAGATGAATTTTGTACAAATATGGGAATTGCACTAGCCAATAATCCATCTGTAGCTTGGTATTTTATTAACCGCTGTCCTGAATGTAAAGAAGTAGTGGATAAGCTTATAGATAAATCACCCAAAGAACTTTCGCATCAGGAAATAAGAAAAGCAGAGGAATATGTTATTGACTACGCTGATTGGGCAATAGTTTATGTTTATCCTGAAATAATGAATAAAAACTGCCCCTATATTAAATATTGGGATTCTGAGCGTCTACTATCAATGACTGATTTTACTGATAAAATAGTTCTTGATGTAGGGAGTGGCACCGGAAGACTTGCCTTTACAGCAGCTACTAAAGCAAAAATGGTTTACGCCAGTGAACCAGTTGATCGCATGCGTGAATATATGCGCGACAAAATTAAAAATCAAAATATTTCTAATATAGTTGTTACTGACGGATTTGTAGAAAACATTCCATATCCAGATAATTCATTTGATATTGTTATGTCAGGACATGTTGTGGGGGATAATTATAGCAAAGAACTCTCAGAACTTGAGAGAGTTACCAAACCTAATGGATATATAATTGACTGCATGGGTGAGGATGACAGAAAAAGAACTAAGCCTAATGAGGAACTTTTAAAAGCAGGTTTTGAATATTTTTATTATGCAAGTAAAACAGGTGGAGATGTTTATAGGTATATAAACAAGGTACTAAAGTAATTACTTCAACTATATTTCTCAATTCTAAATTCAGTAAAAATGGTTATTTTGGGTGTTGTAATATATTACAATTGCAGTATTAGCTAATTTACAGTATTTTAATTTAGCTATACTAGCACAGTTAGGGGGTAATTAAATGAAAAATAATAAAATCAAATTTATTTTTCTTTTAAATTGTAGTGTGTATTTCTATATTTTAATGAAAATATGGTCTTATATTTTTAATGAAGTCATACCTAGTAATATTAGATTTACATTATTAGGTATTATAGGAATACTTATGGTAGTTGCTCCAATTTCCTTATTAATTAACTATTTTTTATTTAAATGTATTAAGCAAAATCTAAAGTGAAGTATCACCGAGATAAACAACGGTGCCGTCTATGTACTTACCGTAATAAAAAAGCATTGGAAAAATGAAACATTAACCCAAAAAATATGTGTTGGAAATCATGAATATAAGTACTAAAAAGTGGGGGTGATTATATGATTATGTATGTTTTTAGTGCAATTGGATTGTTTTTATTGTTACTAGGAGTAGGATTATACAAGAGTTGGCTTGTAGAAGCAATTGCTGGATTTGATGCTAAAAAAGATAATAAAGAAATTGCAGGAAAGTGGGTTGGTACTAACATTATATTAATGGGTACTATAATTTTATTATCATCAATAATTTTATTATTGTTAAATATAAAAACCCCATTAATAGTATTTAGTATATTTATGGGATCTGTAATAATATTTTCTTTAAGAAGTGCTTTACTTTATAATAAGAAAGTGAGATAAACGTATAAATTTTTTTAATTGTAGTTTTTAAATACCTAAGTGTCTTTTCTATATAAAAAAGGTACTAAAGTAATTACTTCAACTATATAAAAGAGAGGTGTTTAATATGAAAAAAGCTATAGTGCTATTAGCTAAGGGATTTGAAGAAATTGAGGCTTTAACTGTAGTTGATGTTTTGAGAAGAGGAGGAATCCATTGCATAACCTGTTCTATAAATAATGAAGAAGAAGTGGTAGGAGCTCACGGCATTCATGTAAAAGCCGATAATCTATTAGAAAAGACAGATGTAGACAAATATGATGCTTTAATAATTCCAGGTGGTATGCCTGGTGCCACAAACTTAAGAGATGATGATAGAGTTATAGAATTTGCAAAAAAATTTAACAAAGAAGATAAAATAGTAGCTGCTATATGTGCAGGACCTATCGTTTTTGGTAAAGCCGGGATTTTAGACGGAAAAAAAGTAACTTCTTATCCTGGTTTTGAAAAGGATTTAGGGAAAAGTATATGTGTTGAAGAAATTGTAGTCCAAGATGGCAACATTATAACAAGTAGAGGACCCGCTACAGCTCTGTATTTTTCGTTTAAGATTTTAGAGAATTTAGCAGATAAGGTCACAGTAGAAAACTTAAAAGAGGATATGCTAGTAAAGTTTGTAGAAAAAAATTTGTAAAAAAGAAGGCAGTAAGGTACTAATTTATTCATCGATTTTAAAATCAAATTATAATTCTCTAGGGGAGATAAGCATGCTTAATAACTATTTATATAATAACAGTGGTGAGAAAACAGATCTACGATTAAAATTTAATGAGGATGAATTAAACTATGACAGATTTCGTCCAACTTACGTAGCAGAAATGTTTAATGATATTATCAATTATTCTGAATTAAATAGTTTGAAAAAAGCACTTGAAATAGGAATAGGAACGGGTCAGGCAACCCTGCCAATTTTGAAAACAGGCTGTAAAGTCACCGCTGTTGAACTTGGGAAAAACTTGGCTGAATATGTAAAACATAAGTTTTCAAAATTCAGTAATTTTGAAGTGAAGAACCTTGAATTTGAAAGCTTTATTACTGAAAGCAATCAATATGACATTATTTATTCTGCAACTGCCTTTCATTGGGTACCACAGGATTTGGCTTTGACTAAAGTTCATAGTTTATTAAAACCTGGTGGAACCATAGCTTTATTCTGGAATCATCCATTTGTTAATCGTGAAGATGATGTGGTTCATAGAGAAATTAGGAAGGCATATGCTAAATATAGCCCATCAGGTAAATCACCCACTGAATTTGATGGAAGTACATGCAAACAGTATGCAGATATTTTATCAGCATACCATTTCACAGATGTTAGAACTAAGCTTTATCACAATAGACGAGAATTCAATTCACATGATTATATTTCTTTGTTGAATACATATTCAGACCATAGAGCCTTGCAGAGCGATGTTAAAAGTGGATTAGAGAATGAAATTGTACAGGCAATAGATAAGTTTGGAGGCAAGATTATCATTTATGATACGATTGATTTATATTTAGCAAAAAAACTTTAATTTTGAAAATGAGAAAATCTTTAAGTTTAAAGTTTTATCATATAACAAATTATATTTAGAAAGTAGATGAAAATATGAGTTGGGTTGATCCAATAGAAGAATTTGTCCCTTTTAATGAGCAAGAGAAAAAAGACAAGAAAATAATATTGAAATACATAAATATGTTTGATGATATTTTAAAAAGAGATAATGAAATTATTCATATAACAAGCTCTGGGTTTGTACTAAATAAGGATAAAGACAAAGTATTAATGGTACATCATAATATATTCAATGCATGGTCTTTGCCAGGAGGGCATGCAGACGGTGACAAAAATTTATTAAATGTTGCTATATCAGAAATTAAAGAAGAAACAGGAGTAACAGATATTATTCCTATTACTAATAAGATTGTTTCATTAGATATTTTACCTTTGTTTGGACATTTTAGAAAAGGAAAGTATGTTTCATCACACTTACATATATCAATAGTATATTTAGTTCAGGCTGATGAGAATGATCAAGTTATTATTAAACCAGATGAGAATAGTGCTGTAAAATGGATTCCGATCAATGAGATAGATATACACTCAAATGAATCCCATATGAAGAAAATTTATAATAAAATAATATCTAAAATTTGCCAGAACAAGTTTTAGTATTTTCTTAGTTCTTAAAGAGCATTTAGTATATGTTGAAAAATTAAGAAATTAAAGGGGGCAACTTATATGATAAGATTAGAAAAAATTACAGAAGATAATTATAAAGAGTGTTTGAAATTAAAGGTTGCAGAAGATCAAACTAAATTTGTATCATCAACTACACTTTCTTTAGCAAAGGCTTATGTATTTCGCGATATAGTTACACCTTTTGCAATTTATAATGATGGCATTATGGTAGGATTTATAATGATGCGTTTTAACAAAGAATATAGCAACTACTTCATTTGGCAATTTATGATCGATGAGAAATATCAGTTTAAAGGATATGGGAAGCATGCACTAAAACTTGCCATGGAATGGATGAAAAAAGATAATAGATGTCATGATATCGTTACCACATATATATTAGGAAATGAAACTGCTAAAAACTTATATACTAAATTTGGTTTCGAACAAATGGGAGAAGCTCTAGATGGTGAAGTTGATATGATATTACATTTATAAAATACATGTGTTCTAATTACGGAATAGTAAAAAATTGCAAACTATTAATATTTTTACGATAGGTGGGATGTTGTTTATATGTTAGATGATTTTTTTCCATTGGAAGTATCTGTCCTTTCATCAAACGCTCTTTGTAATTATATTGCACAAGAATATTTTCCCCAGACATCACTGAAATGTCGACTATTTTATAGGGGCTTGCATGACATATATAAGGTTATTTCAGACAATAAAACGTATTTTTTCAAGGTATATCGTCAAGGAGTAAGACGCATAGAAGAAATTCAATTTGAGATTGATTTACTTAATCATTTAAAGACCTTGGATATTAAAGTATCATATCCTGTCATTAAACAGGATAGAACATTTATTGGACAATTTAGGACTGTAAATGGAATAAGGTATGGAGTATTGTACACGTCTGTTGGGATACGTGAATTTGACCAAATAGAGGAAACGGCTGAATTAAACGAAAATCTAGGAAGTTATGTTGCTTCCATTCATAACGCTTGGGACAAATGTAATTTTGTTATTAATCGTCCAAATTTAGACTTGCATTCATTTATAGATGATTCTATGAGTAATATAAGAAAATTTTATAATATCCATAATTTCGACATAGACTTTTTAGAGGGAGTTGCAAAAGAAGTAAAGAAAAAGTTGACAAGTCTATCTACTGAAAAACCACAATATGGAATATGTCACGGTGACATTTATGGTGGAAATATACGGATTGATGCTAATAATAATCCTATACTATTTGATTTTGATTTCTGTGGGAATGGATGGAGGGCATATGATATATCATTGTATGCTTTTCCCTTTGGTATGGGATGTGATTTAGCAAAATTCAAAAGAAGAGAACAGCGTAAAAATCAATTTCTAAATGGATATAACAAGGTTAGAACTATGAACGAAAATGAAATTAAGTCAATTGAAATCTTTATACCATTCCGAAGGATTTTTAATATTGGTACCATTTATATATCTTTTTTACAAAATACTTGGGGAGACTCACTTGTTATTAGAAATGTTGATTCTGATATTTTAAATCTAAAAAAATGGTTAGACCTAAATCCCATATTTTAATTTTATATAGAATTGAAAATAACTTTTTAGGAGGATTATTATGTCTGAAACTACTAAATCTAGAATATTAAGTTGCTTAAAAGGCCTGGCAGTTGGAGATGCCATAGGAAAACAAACAGAAACTTTATCCTTTGAAAAAATCAAGGAATGGTATCCTAATTGTATAAACGGGTTTGAAGGTAAACTCGGCACTATAATGCCAAGATACATAGACAGGCATTATGAATGGAAGTTCGGAGAAACTACAGATGATACTGAACAAACTATTGCTGTTGCTGAATCAATAATAGAAGAAGGGACAGTATCTCATAGTAAAATTGGTGAGAAACTAATGTTATGTAAAAAATCTAATAGGCCTACTCTTCAGCTTGGAAAATTTCAACAGCTTCGAGATGTAAATAGAGTTGTGTATGATGGTGATGGGTGTGGTGCTGCAATGAGAGTAGCTCCTATAGGCATTATTCATTCAAGTGATAAATTACATGAAATTGTTTCTGATGTTTTTGAATGCTGCATTCCTACTCATGGGTCCCAATTGGCCATATGTGCAGCTGCATCTATTGCTGGAGCAGTTTCAGCAGCTATTGATGGTAAATCAATAGAGAACATTTTTGAAATTGCACTTAAGGCTAACATAGAATCTGAAAAATACAGAAAATCAAATGAAGATCTTAAATACTGTGAAGCATTAATGCACATGTACCAAGACTTATCGTCACGAAGTGAAATAGATATTAACTACCTAAATGAAAACTACTTTCCTAAAACTACAATTAATATAGTCCCACTTTCTATAGTTATTGCTCTCATTACTAAATCAGCAGAAAAGTCAACATTACTAGCAGCTAATTTAGGTGGAGATAGTGATTCTGTTGCCTCAATGAGTTCAGCCATTGCAGGAGCAATTTCACCAGATACAGTTAATAATAAATGGTATGATAGTGTCCGAGCTGTTAATGAAAATAACTTAATAGAATTAGGAGAGAGGTTATATTTACTTAGACATTGATTGGATGAAAAAAGAGTATATTGGCAGGAATATGAACCTAGTCGTAAACATAGAACAAAAGATAAGCCTATTATAGGACATTATTAGTGAAATAAAAGAAATCTATCATAATTTAAACAATCACAAAAGAAAACTTTTACTTAAAACTTTAATACAAGATATTTGAATATTGACAAAATTATCTTTCTAATTAGAAATGGAAGTTTGAGGTAATGTTATAAACATAATTTTATATTATATAATATGCGAAAAAATTTGGAAGATAAATATTCTGTTAGAATAATAAATAGTAATTTATAAAAAGTAGGAGGAAATGAAATGAATAACAGTGTAAAAAAAAGATTTGATAATGCAAGTAAAGAGTATGTAACTGATAACTATATTTGGAGATATAGAGCAGGTCAATTGGTAAGTGAATTAGCCAATCCAAATGTAAATGATGTTATTTTAGATATGGGATGTGGAACAGGCAAACAAATTATTGAACTTTCCAACACTATAAAATGTGGTATAGGAATTGATATAAGTGAAGGAATGATTAGACAATCAACTAAAAATGCTAGTGACGAAAATAGAGAAAATGTTGAATTTTTTATTGGAACTTTTGATGAGCCTGATCAAAATATTGATTTGAAAGAAAAGCGAATTACTAAAATTATTTCAAATTATGCATTACATCACTTGAATTCACAGGAAAAGAAGAAGGCAATTGAAAATATGGTTTACATAGGTGGACAAAGCTTACAAACTATTGTCATAGGTGATTTAATGTTTTTTGAAAATCCAGATAAGTATGAAGATGAATACGATGAAATTGGCTATGGACCGGGTAGTGACCAACCATCAACGGTTGAAGAGTTAGTTAAATGTTTTTCAGAATTAAATTTTAATATTGAAGTACATCAATTACATCCCCTCGTAGGTGTTTTAGTAGCTAGTAAAAGCTTTTGCTTAAAATAGTTAGTCTATAGGATATGATTTGACTAAAATTGCCTATGAATTGGATAAAATAAATAAAATCAATTGATATATAGAGATCTACACTAGATATGAGGCGTGAGGTGTTAAAAATGATAAAAATAATTTGTAATATTGAGGATGTAATTGATTTCGCATGGGAATTGAGTCAGGATAACCTAAATGCGAGCTATCCAAGAAAGGAATCAATTATAGAGCTTAAAAAATATATTGAAAAATTTGTAAGTGATGACAGCAAAAATGTACTAGCTTGCTATCATCAGGGTGTATTGTGTGGAATTTGTCTTTATTTTTGGATAACTGATGAAAAGTATGCTCAAACAAAGGTATTTTTAATTAGAGGTGATTATGAGCAAATTGCAGAAGAATTTATTAATTATATAAGTAATCAATTATCTGGATATCAATTTTTTATAACTGGAATACCTTTTACCAATAAAAATGCAAATGAATATTTTAAGGAAAAAAATATTGAGTGTATTGAAGCAAGCATTGTTACAAGAATATGTAATTTGGAATTCCATACAAATCAAAGGAATGATTGTGTAGAGGAAATTAACAAAAACATTTTTGAGGAATACGCTAAGTTCCATGATGAACACGCTATTCCTTTAGAAATGTATTATAATGCCAAAAACTTAAAAAGGGATATAGACCGCTTTCGAATATTTGCTTTTAGGCATGATGAAGAGATATACGGGAGCATTTTTGCTAAAATAGTTAAAGAAGATGCAGAAGTATTTGGATTGTTTATAGATGAGAAATATAAAAATAAGGGTATTGAAAGTATATTAATTAATAAAATGCTTACACAATTATATAATGAATTTGGTGCAATAAAAGAAATTGTATATTTTATCGATGAAAATTCCACCGATGAATTAAATTCAGCATTAGCTGCAGGTTTTGAAGTTCAAGCTAAATATAGGTGTTACAAATGTATACTTTAGCTTGCCAGGTAGACCAATTTTATTTTAGCATTTTAGAGAGGGAATATCATAAAATTTATAAAGAAAGCTAGTTTAGAATCAATAATTTTATTTAAGTTATTCTTAGATTGGGATAAAAAAGTATTAATTACGAATTACCAGGAGGTAAAACTATGATTATACGACCAGCAGAATTTTCAGATGAAGAAAAAATATCAAAGCTAATAGCACAATTTAGAGTAGAATTAAAAGAACTTAAAGGAATTAAAGGAATTGTGAATATCGAACAAGCCAAGGAAGAATTTCAGGAATACATGGAAGCAAACTTTCCAATATTTATTGCTGAAGACAGTACAGAAGAATTGTTAGGTTATTTAGTCTGTAGAATTGATAACAATGTAGTATGGGCTGAATCGCTATTTGTCTCTCACAATGCAAGGAGAAATGGCATAGCCTCAAAACTATATAAAGAGGCAGAAAAGGTTGCAAATAACTTGGGTGGTGATACAGTTTTTAACTGGGTACATCCCAATAATCATAAAATAATAAAATTTTTATCTAAAATGGGTTATGATGTTTTAAATCTTATTGAAATAAGAAAGCCGTGGAAAAATGAAACATTAACTCAAAAAATACGTGTAGGAAATCACGAGTATAACTACTAAATTTTGAAAATATAAGTCCATAAAAAGTTATCATTTATTGTGATTTTTAATTGTTCCCATATTAATCCAATGAGTTCCTAAAAATAGAATGTAAAATTAACTGGATTCTACCAATGTTCAATCTTCATCCCAATACTATTAGATTTTATGAAAGTATTGGATATATTTCAAAACTAAAGGAAAACCTAATGGTTATCGTCAATTTACAGATAAAAATATTTATAAAAATAGACTTAATCCCTAATATTACTTGTTTAAGTCTATTTTTATAAGTAAATGTACCGTATCATAAAATGTATGTCCCTGTTATTTTATATTGTTAACATCTTTTAAGATTTTCTCAAGCTTTTCTATAGATACAATTCGCTCATTGCACTTCTGACTATCTAAACAAATATTAAATCCTAGTGACTTATAGTTACCTTTTGTTTTACATATAGCTGCTACAAAAGCCACCTCATCTTCAGAACCTACATGATTACAAAGGGAACACATATGAGTATTGTTAGAATTATAACTTGGAATTTTACATACCATACCTACAAATTTACCATCCATATTGTAAATTAAAAATAATTTTCTAGTGGTTTCATCAATCCAGCCTAAATACACATTTTTTGAATCCTGTAGACTTGGAGCTGGCAATTTTAAATTTTTTTCTTTTCTAAACAATTTAATAATTTTGGGTTTTGTAATACTTGGCATTCCATATACATATTCGTTTAACTTGTCTAAATACTTATCAATCTGTGTAGGATCATTTATCTTCCTAATATCAAGCAGCTCTTTTTCTTCATCAGATAAATTTGTAAAAATGCTTAGTATTTTATCATGCATATATGCTTTACTTACTTCAATAACATTAGTATCTACACAATTTCTGAAAGCACTATTTAAATTCCATAAACATTTCTTTATATAGTTATATTCATATTTTTTTATAAAAGCCTCCATAAAGACTAGCACCTCTTTTCTAACATATATAATTTTATATTCATTTAAATAATATCTTAATTACAGTTACATTGTATTACATGACCATAAAAAAAGATGATTATTATTACTCCTCCAACTGAAAGTAATAATAATCATCTTGATTTAAAACATGCTATATATTCACAATCATTTTATTTCTTATCTTTTGAATATTGTCTTAAATTAAAAATAATAACTTTCATTGGAATGCCACAATGAAATCATACTATGTTTTAAAATAAGTATTCAATCCAATAAATAGTTCTGTAATAATTATGAGTATAAACCTTTCTCTTGAGCTATTATTCTTCTTATACTCTTTTCTGACAGGTAATATTCTTTAGTTAATGCATTAATAGTAGCACCATTAATGTATTTTTTATAAATTTCACTATTTCTGGCCTTAAGACTATTCTTTATACCACTTTTTTCTCCCCAGGCTTTATGATTTTCATTTTTTCTGGGTACATAAAGATATTTTCCGTCTACATATTCTTGTATTATTTTAACAATTTCCTCTGGTAACACATCTTGTGCTTTTGCATATTTCATTTTCTTACTCCTCCACTTTTTTAGATAGTGTAAAGTTTTTTTACACTACTTTTCTAATTTTTTCTTTATATATCAAGGGTTACAGAATTTTTTTGAATAAAAAAACAATGACCCCCTTTTTTCTGTTATAATTGAATCTGCAAAAACCAAAAATAACATGAAAGGATGTCATTGCTATGGATTCAATTATAACTTATTTAATTTCCTATAATCAATATCTTTTAAAAATAATTTATCAATTACTTATGTTTATTTGTAAATACATTCCT
>NZ_CABDWS010000036.1 GCF_901447495.1 Haloimpatiens lingqiaonensis | reverse complement strand
AGTATGTGGTATATTAGATATAATACCTTATATTGGTACTATAATAGTTTTTATTCCTCTAATACTCTATAAAATTTATTATAAAAAGTATATAATAGGAATAGGTTTAATTTTATTATATCTATTATTGGCTATAAATAGAAGTATAATGGAAGCTAAATTTGTGAGCAATAAGTTTAAAATTCATCCAGTAGCTGCTATTATATCATTTTATATTGGTATAAAATTCTTTGGAGTAGCAGGTATGTTTATGGGACCTTTATATGTATTAACTGCAAAAGAGACAATTTTAACTTAAGGGAGTGGTGACATTTGAAAAACATAACTATACTAGGTGCAACGGGTTCTATTGGAACTCAAACTCTAGATGTAATTAGAAAAGAAAGAGAAAGTTTTTGTTTGAAAGGTATTTCGGCTAACAAAAGCTACCATAAAATAATAGAAATTATAGAAGAATTTAATGTACCCTATGCAGTAATGATGGATAAAGAAGCGTATGAAAAGGTAAGAGATTATTGTAAGGGTATGAATTTAAATACAAAGGTTCTTTATGGCATGGAAGGTTTAAAATTTATATCTACATTAGAGGAAGTTAATACAGTAGTTACATCAGTTGTGGGTATGATAGGATTAATACCTACTATAGAAGCTATAAAAGCAAAAAAAGATATAGCTTTAGCTAATAAAGAAACTTTAGTAGTTGCAGGGGAAATAGTAAAAAGGGAAGCATTAAAAAATAACATAAATATACTTCCTGTAGATTCAGAGCACGGTGCAATATTTCAATGTTTACAGGGGAATAAAAAAGAAGATATAAATAAGATATTATTGACAGCTTCCGGTGGTCCTTTTAAAGGTAAAACTAAAGAACAATTAAAGAATATAACACCTTTACAGGCTCTCAAACATCCAAAGTGGAATATGGGAAAAAAGATCTCTATAGATTCTTCTACTTTAATGAATAAGGGATTAGAAGTAATTGAAGCTCATTGGCTTTTTGATGTAGATTATGATAATATTCAAGTAGTTGTTCACCCTCAAAGCATCATACATTCAATGATTGAATACATAGACGGAAGTATAATTGCTCAACTTGCAGACCCTGACATGAAATTACCTATACAATATGCATTAAACTATCCAATTAGAAAAAATAAAGTTATAAATTCTTTAGATTTTTATACTTTAAACACACTTACTTTTGAAAAACCAGATATGAATACCTTCGGGTGTTTAAGATTAGCTTATGAAGCTGGGAAAATAGGAGGCTTAATGCCTACTGTTCTTAACAGTGCTAATGAGGTTGTAGTAGATTTGTTTTTAAGAGAAAAAATAGGATACTTACAAATAGAGGACATAATAGAGCATTGTTTAGGAAAATTTAATAATATAAAAGAACCTGAAATAGAGGATATATTAAATATGGATAACGAAGTAAGAAAATATATCTATAGTACTTATTAATATTAGGAAGGGGAATTTTTGTGAATATATTTTATCTTTTATTAGCATTGTTGGCTTTTAGCGTATTAATAATAGGTCATGAGTTAGGACACTTTTTTATTGCTAAATTAAATAATGTAAAAGTTGAAGAGTTTTCTGTTGGAATGGGGCCTAAGCTTTTAGGCAAAAAAGGAAAGGAAACTGAATATTCATTAAGAGCCATACCTTTTGGTGGATATGTAAAAATGCTGGGGGAGCAGGGAGAGGAATGTTCTGATGAAAGGGCTTTAAACAATAAAAAGCCAATACAGAAGCTATCCATTGTAGCTGCAGGTCCAATAATGAATTTTATTTTAGCAATAATACTATTTTCAATAATAGGTTATGCAAATGGTGTAAAAGTTCCTATAGTAAGTAAGGTTGAATTGAATACTCCTGCTCATGCTGCAGGTATACTAAAGGGAGATAAGATAATTGGCGTAGACGAAACAAAGATTTCTTCATGGGATGATTTTGTTAAAGCTATTAATGTAAAAAAAGGTGAAGAAATGCAAATAACATTATTAAGAAAAAATAAGACTATAACCAAAAAACTAAAATCTAAAGAAGTACCAGAAGAAAATAGATATATAATTGGTGTATATCCTACTATAGAAAAGACTACGTTTTTTGGAGCTATATCACAAGGATTTGAAGAAACGGCTTCATTAACAAGAGAAACTTTTAAGTTTTTAGGTGGGCTTTTTCAAAAGAAAGTTCCTTTAAGTGGTGTTGGGGGACCTGTTAGCGTTATGAGAATATCTGCTAAAGCAGCAGAAGCGGGAATTCTTACATTGCTTTGGATTAGTGCTTATATAAGCGTACAACTGGCAATATTTAATCTTTTACCTATTCCAGCTTTGGATGGAGGCTGGATTATAGTATCCATCATTGAAATAATAATTGGAAGAAAGTTAAATGAAGAAAAAATAGGTAAAATTACTTATGTTGGTTTTATAGTGCTAATATCTTTTGCCATATTAGTTACTATAAAAGATATACTTTATCCTTTAAAATTATAGGAGATGAAATTATATGATTAGACGAAATACTAGAAAATTAAAAATTGGTGATATATATGTTGGCGGTGATTCTAAAATTACTGTGCAATCAATGACCAATACAGATACACGAGATGCAGAAAAGACTGTTAAACAAATAATACAATTAGAGGAAGCTGGCTGTGACATAATAAGATGTGCTGTACCTGATGAAGAGGCCAGTGAAGCTATAAAACACATAGTGTCTAAAATAAAAATCCCACTAGTTGCGGATATACACTTTGACTATAGATTAGCTCTTAAGTCTATAGAAAATGGAGTACATGGTCTTAGAATAAATCCTGGAAATATAGGAAGTATAGAAAGAGTTAAATTAGTAGCTAAAGCTGCTGATGAAAAAGGTATTCCAATAAGAATAGGTGTTAACTCTGGTTCCTTGGATAAAAAATTATTAGATAAGTATAAAAGGGTTTGTCCAGAAGCTTTAGTCGAAAGTGCATTGGAGCATGTAAATATATTGGAAAGCGTAGGATTCAACAATATAGCTATTTCAATAAAATCTTCAGATGTTATGCAAATGATAGAAAGTTATAAGCTTATATCAAAAACTGTAGATTATCCTCTTCACTTAGGGGTAACAGAGGCAGGAACAAGCTGGAGGGGTACTATAAAGTCTAGTGTAGGAATAGGTTCCCTTTTATCTCAAGGAATAGGGGATACTATAAGGGTATCTTTAACCGGTGAACCAATAGAAGAAGTAAAAGTAGGAAGGGAAATATTAAGGTCTTTAGGATATTTAAAATCAGGAATAGAATTTGTATCCTGTCCTACTTGTGGAAGAACACAAATTGACCTCATAAGAATTGCAAAAGAAGTAGAGGATAAACTTACTACTTGCCAAAAGAATATTAAAGTGGCTATAATGGGTTGTGTAGTTAATGGACCAGGAGAAGCTAGAGAAGCAGATATAGGTATAGCAGGAGGAAAAGGTGAGGGATTGATTTTCAAAAAAGGAGAAATAATAAAGAAAGTAAAAGAAGAAGATTTAGTTAAAGAACTAATTAAAGAAATAGAAAAACTTTAACATAAATTAATGCAGGATTCAACTAAATTGAAATCCTGCATTATTAATTACATTATCTTATATTTTGCTAGGAGGAATGTAAATGCAAAACAGCCTAGTACAGTTACTAAAAGAGGATATTGAAAAAGAATCTTTGTCTATAAAAGATATAGAATTAGTGAGAATACAATATTTTAAAAAAAGTGAAAAGTTAAATGTGATAATAAGAACTCCTAAGGATATAAATGAAGAATATAGGAAAACTTTAAAAAATATAATAGGCAAAAGATTAAAATATTTTCATGACATTCACTTAATATGTTATAAAGATATTAAAAATGTTACTTTGGAAGAAGTGTGTAACAGTCATTGGAATGATTTATGTGGCGCTGTAACAAATTATATGCCCATAGCTAAGGAATGTTTAAATAATTGCAAAAAAGAGGTACAGGAAGACTTATTAAAGATTCAGTGTGGAAATGAATTTTTATGCTTGCTGTTAAAAAATAGGAAAGTTGAAATTTTAATAAAGAATTGTATATTAGATATGTTCTCTATAAATTGTAGAGTACAATTGACTTTTAATAGTAAATTAGTTGAAGATAATTATGTAAAACTTAAGGAAATTGAAGAGAAAAGTTTAATTAAAGAAGTTCTAAAAGAAATAAAAGAAACTCAAAGCAGCGGTGCTAGCAAAAAAAATGATAGTAAAAAGACCAATTCTAAATATCAATATAATGGAGAAAGCAGGAGAAATTCTTCAGCTTCTTTAGATGAAAATGTTATAATTGGTAAAAAAGTTAATAGTGAAGATATGGTTAAAATATCAGAAATTACAGAAACCTCAGGGTTTGTTGCTATAGAAGGAGATATATTTAAACTTAAAGTAACAGAAGCAAGAAACGGAAAGAAAATAGTTTTATTTTATATTACAGACTACACTAGTTCTATTGCAGTAAAAATGTTTTTAAAACCTGCAGAAGCTGAAGCTGCATTGGAAGATATTAAAGAGGGTCTTCGTTGTAAAGTTTTTGGAGAAGCTATATTTGATACCTATTATAAAGAAATTTTAGTGCTTGGGCGAAGTGTTAACAAGGCTCTTAAAATAAATAAAATGGATACTTGTGAGGAAAAAAGAGTTGAATTACATTTACATACAGGCATGAGCTCTATGGATGGTATTTCCTCCGCATCACAATTAATACAAAGAGCTGCTAAATGGGGGCACGAAGCTATAGCTATCACTGACCACGGGGTAGTTCAAGCTTTCCCGGAGGCTATGGATGCTTCTAAAAAATATGGTATAAAAGTAATTTATGGAGTAGAAGCTTACCTAGTAGACGATGGAGTTCCTATAGTTATAGGCGCTAAGGGCAATGAAACCATTCAGGATGAATTTGTAGTTTTTGATATAGAAACTACCGGTTTTTCTAGTAACAATGATAAAATCATTGAAATAGGAGCTGTAAAAATAAAGAATGGCAGAATAATAGATTCCTTTAATGAATTTGTAAATCCTAATAGGGATATACCATCTAAAATAGTAGAGTTAACAGGTATAACCAATGAACATGTTAGAAATGCAGAAACTATAGAATATATTTTACCTAGATTTATGGACTTTATAGGTGATTCTACAGTGGTAGCACATAATGCGGCTTTTGATACTAGTTTTATAAAGAAAAATTGTAGAGACTTAAATATAAACTTTAATAATGCAATAATGGATACAATACCACTGTGCAAATATCTTTTTCCTACTTTAAAGAGATATAAATTAGATACTGTAGCTAAACACTTAAATATTTCCTTAGATAATCATCATAGGGCTGTAGATGACGCCAAAGCTACAGGAGATATATTGTTAGAGTGTTTTAAATTATTAAATAATAAGGAGATTAATTCTTTAGAACAATTAAATAAAGAATATATAGGTAATTTTGATATAAAGAAAGCTCCTACATATCATTTAATAATTTTAGCTAAAAACCAAACGGGTATTAAAAATCTTTATAAATTGATATCTTATGCCCACTTAGATTATTTTCACAGAAGACCTAGAATGCCTAAAAGTTTAATTGAAAAATACAAAGAGGGACTTATAATAGGATCAGCTTGTGAAGCTGGACAAATATATAAAGCTGTTCTTCAAGGAAGTTCTGAGGAAGAATTAGAAGAGCTTATAAAGTTCTATGATTATTTAGAAATTCAACCTGTAGGAAATAATATGTTTATGGTTAAAAATGGAACAGTAAAAAATGTAGATGAGTTAAAATCCATAAATAAAAAAATATATGATTTAGGTAAGAAGTATAATAAACCTGTGGTAGCTACTTGTGATGTACATTTTATGGATCCTAAGGATGAAGTTTTTAGAAGAATACTTATGGCAGGTCAAGGTTTTGACGATGCAGATGATCAAGCACCGCTATACTTTAGAACTACACAAGAAATGCTTGAAGAATTCAATTATTTAGGAGAGGATATAGCCAAAGAGGTGGTTATTTACAACACTAAAAAAATTGCAGCTGAAGTGGAAATGGTAAAACCTATACCAGATGAAACTTTCCCTCCTAAAATAGAAGGCTCAGAAGAAGAAATAAGGCAAATGACCATTAAAAAGGCCCATGACATATATGGAGATCCTCTTCCTTCAACAGTGAAAGAAAGAATTGATAAAGAATTAAATTCCATAATTAATAATGGATATGCAGTTTTATATTTAATAGCTCAGAAACTTGTAGCTAAATCTTTAAGCGATGGATACTTAGTAGGTTCAAGAGGTTCTGTAGGTTCTTCTTTAGTTGCAACTATGTGTAACATAACAGAGGTAAATGGTCTTCCACCTCACTATGTATGTCCTAAGTGTAAGTATAGTGAATTTTTCACAGACGGTAGCATAGGATCAGGATTTGATTTGCCCGATAAAGTTTGTCCTAATTGCGGAGAGCAATTAATAAAAGATGGTCATGATATACCATTTGAAACTTTCCTTGGATTTAATGGAGATAAGGAACCAGATATAGATCTGAATTTCTCTGGAGATAACCAAGGAGATATTCATAAATATACCGAAGTTCTATTTGGAAAGGGTCACACTTTTAAAGCTGGTACTATAGGTACTGTAGCAGATAAAACCGCTTATGGATTTGTAAAAAAATACTTAAGTGAAAGAAACAAAAGGGTTCCTAATGCAGAAATTGAAAGATTAACTCAGGGTTGTACTGGAATTAAAAGAACCTCTGGACAGCATCCAGGTGGAATAATGGTTGTGCCGGCAGATAATGAAATATATAATTTCTGTCCTATACAGCACCCAGCAGATGATCCTAATTCAGAAATAATAACTACTCACTTTGATTATCATTCTATAAGTGGTAGACTTTTAAAACTTGATATACTTGGGCATGATGACCCTACAGTGCTTAGAATGTTAAAAGATTTAACTGGAATAGATCCTAGAAGTGTTCCTTTAGGCGATCCTAAAGTTATGAGTTTATTTACTTCCCCTGAGGCCCTTGGAATTACAGAGGAAGAATTAGGGTGCGAAGTTGGAAGTTATGGTTTGCCTGAATTTGGAACAAAATTCGTAAGACAAATGCTTGTAGATACGCAACCTAAAACATTTTCTGATTTAGTGAGAATATCTGGACTATCTCATGGAACGGATGTTTGGATAAATAATGCTCAGTATTATATAAAAGAAGGATACACTACACTGAAAGATTGTATAGCCACAAGAGATGACATTATGGTTTATTTGATATACAAAGGCTTGCCGCATAAAGATGCCTTTACCATAATGGAAAAGGTAAGAAAAGGAAAGGGACTTACTGAGGAACATGAAAAATTAATGAGAGAACATAACGTACCTGATTGGTATATAGATTCTTGTAAAAAGATAAAATACATGTTTCCTAAAGGTCACGCAGTAGCTTATGTTATGATGGCTGTAAGAATAGCTTATTTTAAGGTGTACTATCCTGAAGCTTATTATGCAACATATTTTACAGTTAGGGCAGATGATTTTGATGCAGATTTAATTGTAAAAGGAGAAGATATGATAAAACTTAAAATGGAAGAAATTAATAAGCTGGGAAATGACATGACTCAAAAGGATAAGGGGCTTCTTACTATACTGGAAATTTCTTATGAAATGTATAAAAGAGGAATAAAATTTTTAAAGGTAGATTTGTATAAATCACATTCTACAAAATTTCTAATTGAAGAAGAAGGCATAAGACCGCCTATTAATGCTTTAGCAGGTGTTGGTGAAAATGCAGCTAAAAGTATAGAGGCCTCTAGAGAGGATGGCGAGTTTATTTCTAAAGAAGATTTAAGAATTAGAGCTAAAGTATCCAAAACTGTTATAGAAACCTTAGATAATCATGGTTGCCTTCAAGGAATGCCTGATACTAATCAATTATCACTATTTTAAACAATATTCAATACTTTACTTGAAATACATAAACTAATATGCTAAAATGAAAATAGTGTAATTATTTATTATAATTTCTAAACGAAAGGAGTGGGCAATAGAGCCCGCTCTTTCTATTTAATTAAAACGCAGCACTAGTTGCGTTTTAATAATATTTTATTTAAAAATAGATAAAATACTATTAATACATCAATAATATAGATAAGGAGGTATGCCTAATGAATAATAGTGAATTAATGACTAATATTAATAAACTTGTAGAACCAATAGTATCGAGAAGCGGATACCAATTATATTATATAGAATTTGTAAAGGAACAAGGTGAAAACTTTCTTAGGATATATATAGATCATGAAAATGGTATAGGACTAAATGATTGTGAAAAAGTTAGCAGACAAATCAGTGATATGTTGGATCAAGAGGACCCAATTCCTGATAGTTATTATTTAGAAGTTTCATCGCCAGGAATAGAAAGACAACTATATACTGAAGGACATTTAAATAAATATATAGGAGAATCTATTACTATTAGATTAAATAAATTATTTAATGGCAGTAAAAAATTTATTGGAGTTTTAAAAGGTTTTAATGATTCCGAAATTACACTCACAAAGGAAGGGGAAGAAATTTCTATTCCTAGAGAAAAAATAAAGGCTATAAATTTAAACGGGGAGATTTAAGGAGGGTAAAAATAAATGAATGAAGAATTTATAGAATCATTAAAAGAAATAGTCAAGGAAAAAGGAATAGACGAAGATTTAATATTTTCCACAATTGAAGATGCATTAGTATTAGCATATAAGAAAAACTATGGAAGCAACAATTCAAATGTTAGAGTTGAAATGAATAGAGTTACAGGAGATATACATGTTTATTCTCAAAGAGATGTAGTTGAAGAAGTAGAAGATCCTATATGTCAAATAACTACTAAAGAGGCAAAAGAAATTGATCCAAAATACCAATTGGGTGATATAGTAGAATTAGAAGTTACCCCTAAGAAATTTGGTAGAGTGGCAGCACAATCAGCAAAACAAGTTGTTATTCAAAGAATTAAAGAAGCAGAAAGAAATATAATTTACAACGAATTCATCACTAAAGAATTCGATATAATGACTGGAACTGTTATTAGAAAAGATAGAGGTAATGTTTTTGTTAATCTTGGAAAAATTGAAGCTATATTAACTCCAAATGAGCAAATTTTAGGTGAACAGTATAATTTTAATGAAAAATTAAAATTATACATAGTAGAAGTAAAAAATACAACTAAGGGAGCACAAGTAGTAGTTTCTAGAACTCATCCAGGACTTATTAAAAGACTATTTGAACTAGAAGTTCCTGAAATTTATGATGGTACTGTTGAAATCAAAAGTATTTCAAGAGAAGCTGGTTCAAGAACTAAAATAGCTGTATATTCTAATGATGAAAATATAGATGCTATGGGAGCTTGTGTTGGACCTAAGGGAATAAGAGTTCAAAATATAGTAAATGAACTTAATAACGAAAAAATTGACATAATAAAATGGAGTAAGCTACCTGAAGAATATATATCTAATTCTCTAAGCCCTGCTAAAGTCATAAGCGTTGAAGTAGATGAAGATAATAAATCAGCTAAAGTAGTAGTAAAAGATGATCAACTTTCCCTAGCTATAGGTAAAGAAGGCCAAAATGTTAGATTAGCGGCTAAATTAACTGGTTGGAAAATCGACATCAAAAGTGAATCACAGGCAATGGAACAACAGGAAATAGATGTAAACGAGGAGTAGGTGTTTACTTATGAAAGTTAAAAAGATACCACAAAGAATGTGCACAGGCTGCATGGAAATGAAACCTAAAAAGGAATTAATAAGAATTGTTAAAAATAACGAAGGTGAAATATCTATGGATTTAACTGGTAAAAAACCAGGAAGAGGAGCTTATATTTGTAAAGATGTTGCATGTTTAGAAAAAGCCTTCAAAACAAAAAGATTAGAAAAAAACCTTAATTCTAAAATAGAAGAGGAAATTTATAATAAACTGAAAGAAGAGATATGCGATGAAAAGTAAATTTTTTCAGTTTTTAGGTATTGTTAAGAAATCAGGCAATCTTCTTGTAGGGTATAATAAATGTGAAGAGGCTATAAAAAAATCTAAAGTTTATCTTATTATATTATCTAAAGAATGTTCGGATAATACAAAAAATAAGTTTAGAAATTATTGCCAAAGATACCATGTGCCATTACTAGAGGACATATCTAGCGAAGATATAAGTGCAATTTTAGGAAGAGAAGGCTTAAATGTACTTGGAATTGTCAATGAAAAAATGAGCGAAAAACTAATTTTATTATTCAAAGAATTTAATAATTAATAACACGGGGGTGAATATTTATGACAAAAGTTAGAATATATGAATTAGCAAAGGAACTAGGTGTTTCTAGCAAAGAGTTAATAGATGTTCTATTTAACGAATTTGGAATAAAAGCTAAAAATCATATGAGCGTTATTGAATCAGAAGATGCTGATTTAATTAAAGAACTTTATGAAGAAAAAAATGATTCGGAAGATGAAGAGGTTGTAAATCCAAAAGACGGTAAAAAGAATATTAAGAATTCAAAAGATGGTAAAAAAGCTGATAAACCTCAAATGGTAAAAAATCAAACTAATGCAGCTAAAAAGAATGTAGATGAGGAAGAAATAATAATTGAAATGGAAGATACCATTACAGTTAAAGAATTTTCAGATAAACTAAAAAAACCTTATGCAGAAGTTATAAAGGAATTAATGCTTGTAGGCGTTATGGCTTCAGTTAACCAAGAAATAGATATAAATACTGCAGAAAAGGTTGCAGAAAAATTTAATGCATTAATTGCTCAAAAGGAAGAGGGCAATAATGAAGAGGAATTAGATGATATAGAACAAGAAGATAATGATGGAGGAGAAAAAAGACCTCCAATAGTTACAGTAATGGGTCACGTAGACCATGGTAAAACTTCTTTATTAGATGCTATAAGAAAGAGTAAAGTTACAAGCACTGAAGCTGGCGGAATCACTCAACATATAGGTGCATACACTGTTCAATTAAATGATGAAAAAATAACTTTTCTAGATACTCCAGGACACGAAGCATTTACTTCCATGAGAGCTAGAGGAGCTCAAATTACAGATATAGTAATACTAGTGGTAGCAGCTGATGATGGAATAATGCCTCAAACTAAAGAAGCTATAAGTCACTGTAAAGCTGCTAACGTTCCAATAATCGTGGCTATTAACAAAATGGATAAAGTTTCAGCAAATCCTGATAGAGTTAAGCAAGAGTTAACTGAATATGAACTTATACCAGAAGATTGGGGTGGAAACACTATTTGTGTTCCTGTATCAGCTCACACTAAAGAAGGTATAGATGAACTTCTAGAGATGGTTGTTTTAACATCAGAAATGTTAGAACTAAAAGCTGATCCAAAGAGAAGTGGAAAAGGTACTGTTGTAGAAGCAAAACTGGATAAAGGAAGAGGACCTGTCGCTACGTTATTAGTTCAAAATGGTACCTTAAGAACAGGTGATTCCATAATAGTTGGTTCTACTTATGGTAGAATAAGAGCTATGTTCGATGATAAAGGTAAAAAGATAAAATCCGCTGGTCCATCTATACCAGTAGAGATACTAGGCTTGTCTGAAGTTCCAGAAGCTGGAGATAAGTTCAATGTAGTTAAAGATGAAAAAACTGCTAGAATTATGGCTGAAAAGAGAAGAGAAAAAGACAGGGAGCAAAGACTTCATTCTTCACATAAAGTTTCTCTAGAAGATTTGTATAACCAAATACAAGAAGGTACTGTTAGAGAGCTTGATATAATAGTTAAAGCAGATGTTCAAGGTTCAGTAGAGGCTGTAAAACAATCTTTTGAAAAATTATCTACAGATTCAGTAAAAGTTAGAGTTATACATGGCGGCGTAGGTGCTATAAATGAAACAGACGTTATACTAGCAACTGCATCCACTGCTATAATAATAGGTTTTAATGTAAGACCAGATGGAAAAGCTTCAGAATTAGCTGAAAAGGAAAATGTAGACATTAAAACATATAGAGTTATATATGATGCTATAGAGGATATAAAGAAAGCTATGGTAGGTCTTTTAGAACCTGAATACAAAGAAGTAGTTCAAGGAACTGCAGAAGTTAGACAGACTTACAAAGTATCAAATATAGGAACTGTAGCAGGATGTTATGTTCTAAATGGAAAGATAACTAGAAATAGCAAGTTAAGAGTTATAAGGGATGGTATTGTAATATTTGAGTCGGAAATTGCATCTTTAAAGAGATTCAAGGACGATGTAAAAGAAGCTGCCACAGGGTATGAATGTGGTATAATGGTAGAAAACTTCAATGATATCAAAGAAGGAGATTTACTAGAGGCTTATATAATTGAAGAAATAAAACCTCAAACCTTATAATGTCCCTTACCAAAAGGAGTGATATTAATGGGAAAATATAGAGCCGGAAGAATAAATGAGGAATTAAAAAGAGAAATTAGTTCTATAATTCAAAATGACATAAAAGACCCTAGAGTAGGTACTATGATAAGTGTTACCGATGTAAATGTAACTAAAGATTTAAGATATGCTAAAGTATATGTAAGTATCTTTGGAGAAGAATCAGAAAAAGAAGAAACTCTTCAAATACTAAGAAACTCTTCAGGCTTCATAAGAGGTGAAGTTGGAAGAAGAGTTAATTTAAGACACACTCCTGAAATAATATTAGAGATGGACAATAGCATAGAACACGGAATGTATATAGACTCTCTTTTAGAAAAAATAAAGGAGCAAGGTCAAAATGATAATGAATGATATATTAAAAAAAATTAGTGAAAGTGAAAATATAGTTATAACTTTTCATGAATCTCCTGACGGTGATTCTATAGGAACTTCTTTAGCGCTTATGCAAGGGCTAAAGAAGTTTCATAAAAATGTAAAAATTATTTCCAAGGACTGTACACCAGATTATCTTCAGTTTTTACCCTATTCAAAAGAGATAGATGGTACAAAGAATTTTATACCTCAAAATACTGATTGTGTACTAGTGGTTGATTGTGGTGATGTTAAAAGAATAAATGTTGAAAATTTAGACTTGGAAAATAGAAAATATACACTAATAAATATAGATCACCATTTATCAAATGAAATGTATGGAGATTATAACTATGTAGATACTAATGCTATTGCTGTAGCGGAAATTATATACCAAATGCTAAAAATACTTAATGTGTCTATAGATGAAGATATGGCTACATGCTTGTATACTTCTTTAATAACAGATAGTGGTTCCTTCAGGCATTTAGGTACTACTTCTGTTACTCATGCTATTGCTGGAGATCTTATTAATGTAGGTATAGACTTCAGTGAAATTCATAGAAAGGTTTTTGAAAATAAACCTTTAAGTAAAATTAAATTATATGGAAAAATTATTGAAGATATGAAGATGTTTTTTAATGATAAATTATGTCTAATGAGGATAACCCAGGATATGATAAATTCATTAGGAATGGAAATTGATGATACTGGTGATGCTATATCTTTTGGCACTAGTATAAATACTGTAGAGGTAGCTGTACTTTTAAAAGAATGGAATAATGGCACTAAAGTAAGCTTAAGATCTAAAAATAAAGTTGATGTTAGAAAAATAGCTGAAACTTTTAATGGCGGTGGACATACAAGGGCAGCAGGTTTATTTTTAGAATTATCGATAGATAAAGCAGAAGAAACTATTAAAAAAGCACTAGAAAAAGAGTTGATATAAATATGGACGGAGTATTAAATATATATAAACCAGAAGGTATTACTTCCTTTGATGTAGTAAAAAGCATAAGGAAAATAACCGGGGAAAAAAAAGTTGGTCATGCAGGAACTTTAGATCCAATGGCTTCAGGAATACTTCCAGTATGTTTGGGCAAAGGAACAAAAATTATAGAATATATAATGGAAAATCATAAGGTTTATGTAGCTAAATTAAAATTAGGTATTATTACAGATACCTATGATAGAGAAGGCAAGAGTTTAGAAGAAAAACCTATAGATTGTATAAATAAGAAAAAAATAGAAGAGACGATAAAGTCTTTTGTAGGTGTAATAGAACAAGTCCCTCCTATGTATTCAGCTTTAAAAGTAAATGGCAAAAGACTTTATGAATTAGCCAGAAAAGGTATAGAAATAGAACGAACAGCTAGACAAATTAATATAGATAGTATAGATATATTAGAAATTGAAATACCTTATATAAAATTTAAAGTTCAGTGTTCTAAGGGAACTTATATAAGAAGTCTTTGCTATGATATAGGTAAATCATTAGGGGTAGGTGCCACCATGTGGGAACTTGAAAGGGTAGAAAATGGACCTTTTAAAAAGGAAAACTCTCAACCTCTTTCAAATATAAACCCTGAAAATATTAAAGAATTCTGTATTTCTATAGAAGAAGCTTTAAATAAGTACCCTAAACTTTCAGTAAAAGGGGAAACAGTAAAATTATTGCGAAATGGTGTTCAAGTAAAAAACAAATATCTCATAGGTGATATTCCTTTAAATAAAATGTATAGAATATATGATGAAGAAAGTTTTATGGGCATTGGAATCAGGACAGTTGATGGTTTGAAAATATCCAAGTTACTGTCTTAATCTATATATAATAAAATAGAGGTAATTTTTATGATAGTCATGGAAGATAAGTTTAACATTGTTTTACCATACAAAACATATGTGGCATTGGGTAATTTTGATGGATTACATATAGGTCATATGGAATTAATAAATAAAACTATAGAGCATGCAAAAAAAAATAATGTTAAGTCTATGGTTTATACTTTTAAAAACCACCCATTAAGTATAATAAATAGAAGTTTAGCTCCCAAAATTATACTTGATAATAACACTAAAATACAATGTCTAAATGAAATAGGGATAGATTTAGTAAATTTAGTTCCTTTTGATTATGAATATATGAATATAGAGCCAAGAAAATTTATAGAACTACTTATAAATCATTATAATATTAATGGAATTACTGTAGGATTCAATTTCAAGTTTGGAAAAAAGAATTCTGGTAATGTAAAACTTTTAAAAGAACTAAGCATTGAAATGGGATTTGAATTAAATATAATTGACCCTATTAAAATAGATGAAGATATAGTCAGTAGTACATATATAAGAAATTTAATTTCTAATGGTTATATAGAAAAAGCTAACAAACTACTTTATTCTGAATTATCTTTAAGTGGCAAAGTAATAGAAGGTAAAAAATTCGGGAATAAAATGGGGTTTCCTACTGCTAATATAGAATTTGACCAAAGCATAATAATTCCCAAAGCAGGAGTTTATTATACAAAAGTGCAGTATAAAAATAAATTTTATAAAGGCATAACAAATATTGGATATAGCCCTACTGTAGATGGTAAGAATTTCACTATAGAAACTCATATATTAGATTTTCAGGAAAATATATATGGAAAAGACATAAAAATTAGTTTTATAAGCAGAATTAGAGATGAAATTAAATTTAATAACATATATGAACTTATGGAACAACTGAATAAAGATAAAAATTTTGCTTATAAGCAATAATTTAAATGAAAAAATTACAAATTTTAATTTACAATATAAAATATATTTGTTATAATTACATAGTGAACCATAACCTATGAGTAATGCCTTGCCGACGTTATTCATGGATTAGTGGGGATTATCAATTGGAGGTGTACAATAATGGATAAGGCTAAAAAATTAGAAATAATCACAAAATTTGCTGCTCATGAAGGGGATACTGGTTCTCCAGAAGTGCAAATAGCATTACTAACTGAAAGAATCAACCACTTAAATGAACACTTAAAATCTCATAAAAAAGACCACCACTCAAGAAGAGGTCTTTTAATGATGGTTGGTAAAAGAAAAGGTCTTTTAAATTACTTAAAAGAGCGTGATATTGAAAGATATCGTAAGATCTTAGCTGAATTAAATCTAAGAAAGTAGCATAGAGCGGTTTATCCGCTCTATTTATATAGCGAAAAATAAAATTCAATACATAGGATATAATATTATTATTAGTATTGAAGGGAGGTACATATTATGAATAATGTGTGTGAAACAACCGTTGCAGGTAGAAAATTAACAGTAGAATTTGGTAAAATAGGCATGTTGTCTGATGCAGCAGTTTTAGTTAAATATGGCGATACAGTTATTTTAGTTAATGCAAATGCATCTGAGAAGCCTAGAGAGGGAATTGACTTTTTACCTTTTAGCGTAGAATACCAAGAGAGGCTTTATTCCGTTGGTAAAATACCTGGAGGATTTATTAAAAGAGAAGGTAAACCGTCAGATAAGTCCATACTTACAGCTCGTGCTATAGACAGACCTCTTAGACCTTTATTTCCAAAAGGATATAGAAATGATGTGCAAGTAGTTTGTACAGTTTTATCTGTTGAGCAAGATAACTTACCAGAAATATTAGCAGCTAATAGTGCATCTATCGCTTTATGTCTATCTAGTATTCCTTACTCAGAACCTGTAGGAACAGTATCAGTTGGAATGGTAGATGATAATTTTGTAATAAATCCTACAGTAGAGGAAAGGGAAAAAAGTCCTTTAAATTTAACAGTTTCAGCTACAAGAAACAGGGTTATGATGATAGAAGCTGGCGGAGATGAAATACCAGAAGATATTATGTATGATGCTATAATGTTTGGTTTTGAGGAATGTAAAAAAATAGCAGACTTCCAAATTAAATTAATGGAAGTAATGGGAAAAGAAAAGAAAGAGCCTATATGCTTTAAAGTTGATGAAGCTATCGAAAAAGAAGTAAGAGATTTTGCTTTTGATATGGTTAAAGAAGTAATGTATATAACTGACAAAGATGAAAGAAACCAAAAATTAGATACAGTTAAAGAAAAAATAGGTGAAGAATTTAATGAAAAATATCCTGATAATTTATTGGATATAGCAGATGTTGTATACCGAATGCAAAAAGAAGTAGTTAGAAACATGCTTCTAAATGAAAATAGAAGACCTGATGGCAGAACTTTTGATGAAATAAGGCCTATTAGTTGTGAAGTAGGATTACTTCCAAGAACTCATGGTACAGGATTATTTACAAGAGGAATGACTCAAGTTTTAACAGTAGCTACATTAGGAGCTTTAGGCGATGTGCAAATTATTGACGGTTTAGGTGCGGAAGAATCTAAAAGATATATGCACCATTATAATTTCCCATCTTATAGTGTAGGAGAAGTTGGTCCCCTTAGAGGTCCAGGAAGAAGAGAAATAGGTCATGGTGCTTTAGCTGAAAAAGCATTAGAACCATTAATTCCTTCAGAAGAACAATTCCCTTATACTATAAGATTAGTTTCTGAAGTATTGAGTTCTAATGGCTCTACATCACAAGCCAGTGTTTGCGGAAGTACATTAGCACTTTTAGATGCAGGTGTTCCAATAAAAAGACCAGCAGCAGGAATTGCCATGGGCTTAATCACTAGTGAAGATTTATCACATGAAGAAATTTTAACAGATATACAAGGTATAGAAGATTTCTTTGGTGATATGGATTTTAAAGTAGCAGGAACTGAAAAAGGTATAACAGCAATACAAGTAGATACAAAAATAGCAGGACTTTCTAAAGAATGTATAAAAACTGCAATGAACGATGCAAAAAAAGCAAGACTGCATATATTAGGTAAAATAAATGAATGTATTCCAGCTCCTAGAGAGGAATTATCTAAATATGCACCTAGAGCATATACTATGTCAATAAATCCTGAAAAAATAAGAGATGTAATCGGTAAAGGCGGAGAAAACATCAATAAGATTATAAGCCAGACTGGTGTAAAGATAGATATTAAAGAGGATGGAACTATATTCATACTTTCTAGTGATAAATTAAGCGCTGATACCGCTATACAAATGATAGAAAATGTAACTAGAGATGTGGTTATTGGAGAAATATATTTAGGAAAGGTAACTAAAATAACTAATTTTGGTGCTTTTGTTGAAATACTTCCGGGAAAAGAAGGATTAGTTCATATATCCCAATTAGACTTTAAACACATAAATAAAGTAGAAGACATCGTATCACAAGGTGATGAAATATTAGTAAAAGTTACTGAAATAGATAAGCAAGGAAGAGTAAATTTATCTAGAAAAGATGCTATAAAGGAATCTGCAAATAAAGAAGATTAAAAATAGAAGGGCATTAATGCCTTTTTATTTTTTTATTATATATTACAGAAGGGTGAAGTAAATGTATAAGCTTATAAAATTAGATAATGGATTGAGGATAGTACTAGAACATATTCCATATGTAAGTTCTGTAAGTGTAGGAGTTTTTGTTCAAACAGGATCAAGAAATGAAAATAAACATAATAATGGAATTTCACACTTTATAGAACATATGTTGTTTAAAGGTACAAATAAAAGAGCAGGAAAAGAAATAGCTGAAACTATTGAAAATGTTGGTGGACAAATCAACGCTTTTACAAGTAAGGAAATGACTTGTTTTTATACCAAAAGCTTAAATACTCATTTGGATTTATCTTTAGATGTACTATCTGATATATTATTAAACTCAAAATTAGCAGATGAAGATATTGAAAAAGAAAAAAATGTAATTTATGAAGAAATAAACATGAGTGAAGATTCACCAGAAGATGTATTAATGGATTTGCATAGCATTGCTATTTGGGGTGAGGACTCTTTATCTTTGCCTATATTAGGAACTAAAGAAAGCTTAAAAGGCTTTAATAGAGAAATACTAAAAGAATATATGGGTAAGTATTACATACCTGATAACTCTGTAATATCCATATGCGGAAATTTTAATGTAACTACCATTGAAAGCTTAGTAGATAAATATTTTGGTCATTGGAATGTAAATGAAAATAGTAAAGTATTAACTAATTACTCTAGTCCTTTAATTTTAAAAGACAACTTATATAGAAAAAAAGAAATAGAACAATTACATATAAGTTTAGGTATACCAGGAATCGAAATGGGTAATGATTCTATATATCCTTTATTAATATTAACCAACATATTAGGAGGAGGGGCCTCATCTATCCTATTTCAAAAATTAAGAGAAGAAATGAGTATTTGTTACTCAGTTTATTGTGGTTTATCTTCTATGAAAAATACTGGAATTATCAATATATATTTGGGATTAAATACAGCTGTAGCTGCAAAAGCAATTAATGCTATAAAAGAGCAAATGAGTATTTTTACAAAAAAAGGTATAAATGAAGTTCAACTTTATAATGGCAAGGAACAATTAAAGGGAAGCTACATACTAGGATTAGAAAGCACTAGTAGTAGAATGTTTTCTAATGGCAAATCTGCCTTGTTTTTAAACAAAATTAAAACTCCAGAAGAGATTTTAAATAAAATTGATAAAATATCCATGGAACATGTAAATGAAGTCATGGAGCATACCTTTAAACAAGGAATTGTGAACTCATCCTTTGTGGGGGATATTTCTAATATAGATGAAATAATTAGTCATTTGTAATATTCCATCAATGCTTTTCATAGTATTTTTATAAAGATATTATGTGAAAAGCATTATGGGAGGGATTTTCATGGAAGATAATATAAGACTATTTAGTTCTATGGATCATTTTGAAATAATAAATATAAATGATGGTGACAAGCACGGGTATTTATGTAATAATGATATTGTAATTGATGAAAATGGGAAATTTAAATGTTTAATTTTAAATGAACCTAAAAATAAATTCTCTTTTTTTAATAATACTACTTTTAGTGAGGTTCCTTGGGAGTATATAAAAAAAATAGGTTCTAAAACTATTATAATAGATATAGACGACAAACTGATGAAAAAAACTGGTATATAATTGGAGGCTGAAAGTAAAAATGAAAATAATTGTTCAAAAATTTGGAGGTACTTCTGTATCAACACATGAAAAAAGATTATTAGTTATGGATAAGGTTATGCAAGCCAAAAGACTAGGTTATAGTCCTGTGGTAGTAGTATCTGCTATGGGAAGAAAAGGTGAACCTTATGCTACAGATACATTATTATCTTTAGTTGACAATAGTTTCAAAGCATATAATCCTTTAGGTGCTGATTTACTTATGAGTTGTGGAGAAATTATAAGTACTGTTGTTATGAGTTATGAATTTAGTAAAAAGAATATTTCAGCAGTGCCCTTAACTGGAGGGCAAGCAGGTATAATTACTGATGGAAATTATGGCAATGCAGAAGTTAAAGATACAAATGTAGAAAACATAATGACTGTATTAGAATCAGGCCAAATACCAATTATAGCCGGATTTCAAGGGAGAACAGAGGATGGTTATATAACTACTCTTGGAAGGGGTGCTAGCGATTTTACCGCTGCAATTCTTGGAGTAGCTTTAAAAGCTGAAAAAATAGAAATTTATACGGATGTAGATGGAATAATGACTGCAGACCCTAGAGTGGTTTCAGAGGCCTCTTTAATAAAAGAAATAAGTTATAATGAGGTTTTCCAATTTGCAGATCAAGGAGCAAAAGTAATTCACCCTAGAGCTGTGGATGTAGCAATGAAGGGAAATGTTCCTTTAGTCATAAAAAATACTTTAACTGATAGTGAAGGTACTATAATAAATATTTTAGGAAATGTAAATTCCAATAATATTATTACAGGAATTACTTCTATGGACAATAGAAGCCAAGTAAGAGTTAAGTTTAGTGAAGAAAATGATTATAATAATATTTTTGAGATATTAGCTAATAATTCCATAAGCATAGATCTTATAAATATCTTTCCAAAAGAAACAGTATTCACTATAAATGAAGAAGATATGAGTAAGTTTAATTATCTAATGGAGAAATTAGAATTATCCTATTCAATAATTGAAAATTGCAGTAAAATTTCAATTATTGGTTCCAGAATGCGAGGAATACCAGGAGTTATGGCTAGAATATTAAAGGTTTTAACGAAAGAAAATATAGAGGTACTTCAAACTGCAGATTCCCATACCACTATTTGGTGCTTAGTAGAATCTAAAAATTGCAAAAAAGCAATAAATGCTCTTCATAAAGAATTTAAATTAGGATAAATGAATATATATATTGTTCCTAACACAAAATATTACTGTTAGGAGGAATGTATATATGAATACTGACAATGAACAAAAAATTCAAGAAGAAAAAGAAAATATTAGAGAAAATATAAAGGAATTAGGGATATCCAATTTACCTGTATCTACGGACCCCATAAGGATTTTACCTATAATAGGTCAAGTAGAAGGTCATATGATGTTGCCGCCTCAAACTAAAGCCACTAAATACGAACATGTTATACCACAACTTATAGATGCAGAAAGAGATGAAAATACAAAAGGTTTATTAATAATATTAAACACTGTTGGAGGAGATGTAGAAGCGGGGCTTGCCATTGCTGAAATGATAAGAAGTCTTTCAATACCAACAGTATCCTTAGTGATTGGAGGAGGTCATTCCATAGGAGTTCCTCTAGCTACTTCAGCTAAATATTCCTTCATATCACCTTCTGCAACCATGATAATCCATCCTATAAGAATGAATGGTTTAGTCATAGGGGTTCCTCAAACTTTTGAGTATTTTAATAAAATGCAAGAAAGAATAGTGGAGTTTATTGTGAGAACATCTAAAATTAAAAAAGAAACTTTAAAGAACATGATGTTAGCAACGGATGAGCTTTTAAATGATATGGGAACCATATTAATAGGTGAAAAAGCTGTAGAATATGGACTTATAGATGAGGTAGGTGGAATAAATAGCGCTTTGACCAAATTAAATTCTATGATAAATAATTCCGAAAACCATAGGTAATTCCTATGGTTATATTTTATTTATATTTTAAATATAAAAGGATATTTACGTGTTATGTAGAAATATTTTTTGGAGGTGAGCTTATTGGGCAAAAAAAGAAAAACAACCAAGAATAATACAAATCGACACAATGAAATAAAGGGGCTGTGTTTAATAACCTTTGGTTTATTATCTATATTTAGTATATACATGACAAAATCTTCAGGAATTTTCGGTAAATTTATAAAAAGCACATTTATTTTGATGTGCGGAATAGGAACTTATGTTTTACCATTTCTTATTATTCTTTTAGGAATAATGTATATATATAGTGGCGGCAAAATAAAAGTGAATACAAAGTTTTATGGAATAATTTTATTTTTTATAAATACTTTATTTTTTGTTGGAATGTTATCTATAGATAAATACTATTCAGCTAATGAGACACTACAAGGTATTAAGAAAATATGGACCTCGTCTAGTGCATTACATGGAGGAATTATAGCATATATTATAGATGTTCAATTATATAAGCTTTTTGGAAAGGTTGGTAGCTACATTATATTTTTATGTCTATATATAATATCCTCAATAATAATGCTAAATTTATCATTAGGTAATATTATTTATAATATTAAAGCTAAATTGACCCAAATAAAAAGACATAATGAAGAATGTGCTAATAACGAGGTAAAAGAAAGTGCAATTACAGAATACACAGAACCAAAACTATTAAATGAAAAAAATGATAAAATAAAAATAATAGACTTTCTTAAAAATAGTTTTCAAGATGAAGAAATTAAGGACAATAATAAATCTACTCCTCATGTAGAAGATTCTAGTGAAAATATAAATGATCAACTTTCTAGAGAAATAGAAAAAAGCTCTTCCATGTCAGAGGAAATAAATTACATACATCCTTCTATAGAACTTTTAAATATAAATGATTTATCTAAAATGAAAAAAGGAGATAAACGAGACTTAATAAATAGTGCTAATAAACTTGAAGAAACTTTAAGTAGTTTTGGAGTAGAAGCAAAGGTGCTTCAAGTAACTAAAGGGCCTTCTGTAACCAGATATGAATTGCAACCTGACGCGGGAGTTAAAGTAAGTAAGATTGTTAATTTATCAGATGATATAGCTCTTAGTTTAGCGGCATCTGCTGTAAGAATAGAAGCACCTATACCTGGTAAATCTGCAGTAGGTATAGAGATTCCAAATAAGGAATTAACTCCAGTTTATATAAGAGAAGTTATAGAAAGTGACGAATTTATAAGTTCTAATAAAGCTGTAACCTTTTGCTTAGGAAAAGATATATCCGGTAAATGTGTAGTAGCAGACTTAAGTAAAATGCCCCATCTTTTGGTGGCTGGTGCTACTGGTTCTGGTAAGAGCGTTTGTATAAACACTTTAATTATAAGTTTACTATATAAATATTCCCCGAGGGATATAAAATTACTTTTAATAGACCCTAAGGTGGTTGAATTAAGCATTTACAATGGAATACCTCATCTTTTAATACCAGTAGTAACAGATCCTAAAAAGTCCGCTGGAGCACTTAACTGGGCGGTAAATGAAATGACCAGACGATATAAACTATTTGCAGATAATAGTGTTAGAAATATAGATGGATATAATGAACTTCATTCAAAGGGTATAGTAGATGAGAAATTACCTTTCATTGTTATTATAATAGATGAGTTGGCTGACCTAATGATGGTTTGTCCTGGAGAAGTAGAAGAATATATAGGTAGATTAGCTCAAATGGCTAGGGCTGCTGGCATGCACTTAGTAATTGCTACTCAAAGACCATCAGTAGATGTAATAACTGGAGTAATTAAAGCTAATATTCCATCTAGAATTTCCTTTGCTGTTTCAAGTCAAATAGATTCTAGAACCATTTTAGATTCTTCAGGAGCAGAAAAACTTCTAGGAAAGGGCGATATGCTTTTTTATCCAGTAGGTGAATCAAAACCGATTAGAATACAAGGTGCATTTATTTCTGAAGAAGAAGTTGAAAATGTAGTTCAATTCATAAAAGATAAACATGAGGAAATAGATTATAAAGAGGAAATAATAGATCAAATTAATTCTTCAGTGGAAAAAAACGATACGGATGAAGATGAATTATTGGATACTGCCATAGATATAATTATACAAGAAGGACAAGCATCCACATCCCTATTGCAAAGGAAATTAAAAATAGGCTATAATAGAGCTGCTAGAATAATAGAGCAATTAGAAGATAAAGGAGTAATTTCGGGAAGAAATGGAAGTAAACCTAGACAAGTATTATTAGATAATAAAAATGAATAAGAATTTATTTCCAAGGAAATAAATGTAATAGTGAGGAAATAAATGTTAACAGGGAGGAAATAGTGTGAGCAAATACAAAGTTGGTCTTATAAGTTTAGGCTGCGATAAAAACAGAATTGATTCAGAAATAATTTTAGGTAAACTATATGAAAAATACGAAATAGTTAATGAACCGAACAGTGCAAATATAATAATAGTTAATACTTGTGGGTTTATAGAAGAAGCAAAGCAAGAAGCCATAAATACAATATTAGAAATGTCTCAATATAAAAATGGAAATTGTAAACTATTAATAGCTACAGGGTGTCTTACTCAAAGATACGGAAAAGAACTTCTAGAACTTATTCCTGAACTAGATTTGATTTATGGTGTAAATGATTATGATAGTTTATTAAAAGGGATTGATGAATTTTTAACCACAAATGAAAAAAAGGATTATTGTAATTACAGTAATTACTCTATAAATGAAGGTGAAAGAATATTAACTACTCCTTCACATACAGCTTACCTAAGAGTAGCAGAGGGTTGTAGTAATTATTGTTCTTATTGTGCAATACCTTATATACGTGGACAATATAGAAGTAGAAAATTGGAGGATATTATACAGGAAGCTAATGAACTTGCTAAAAAGGGTGTAAAGGAAATTATTTTAGTTGCTCAAGATACCACTAAATATGGTGTTGATATATATGGAGATAATAAAATACACCAATTAATAAAAGAAATATCTAATATAGATTCCATCCATTGGATAAGAATTTTATATTGCTATCCAGAGGAAATAAAGGAAAATTTAATAGATGAAATGGCTATAAATCCCAAGGTATGCCATTATATAGATTTACCTCTTCAACACATAAGTAACAATGTGCTTAAAAACATGAGAAGAAAAAGTAAAAAAGAAGATATATTAAAAACAATAAACTATATAAGGACTAAAATGCCTGATGTAGTTTTAAGAACTTCTATTATCACAGGATTTCCTGGGGAAACTGAAGAAGATTTTTGTGAATTAAAGGATTTTATTAAGAATGTAAAAATTGATAAATTAGGAGTATTTAAATATTCACAAGAAGAAGGAACCAAAGCAGCTTTGATGGATAACCAAATAGTAGAAGAAGTTAAAGAAGAACGATACAGGGAACTAATGCTTGAACAGCAAAAGGTTTCTATAGAAAAAAATAATAATAAAATAGGAAAAATATATGAAGTTCTTGTAGAAGGTACTAAGGATGACTATTGGTATGGAAGAAGTTATGAAATGGCTCCAGAAATTGATGGTGCAGTTTGGTTTAAATGTGATAAAATATTAGATGTAGGAAACTTTATAAAAATAAAAGTTACCGAAGCATTAGAATATGATTTAATAGGAGTTGTATGTGATGAATCTTGCAAATAAGTTAACACTAATAAGAATTTTTTTAGTACCTATATTTTTAATTTTTATTACTGTAACAGAGATACCTTATGGTACCACTATTGCAACTATTATATTTATTGGAGCTTCCTTAACAGATAAACTAGATGGTTATATAGCTAGAAGCAGAAATCAAGTAACTCGCTTTGGAAAGTTTATGGATCCACTAGCAGATAAATTGTTAGTTACAGCGGCTCTAATAGCTTTAGTTCAATTTCATATAATAGGAACTTGGGCAGCAGTTATAATAATAGCTAGGGAATTTGCTGTAACAGGGTTGAGAACTATAGCAGCTTCCGAGGGGATAGTTATTGCTGCTAGCTGGTGGGGGAAAATTAAAACTGTAATTCAAATGGTTGCCATAATAATTTCATTAATAAGTAAAACTTATCCTGAACATTGGATTATATTATTATCTAAAATAACTATATTGTTAGCAGTAATAATAACTATAATTTCAGGTATAGATTACTTTGTAAAAAATAAAGAAGTTTTAAAATTAGATAAGTGATTAAAATTTGTATATAAGGTTAATAATTAAAATAAAAGTTCCTACAAAAATGTAGTAGGGGCTTTTTACATATGTTGACCTATATAAATATATATTATATAATAAGAACAATCGTTCGAAAGGAAGGTGAATCCCTTAAGGGAGATAATATGAATAATGAAAAATTAAAAGCATTAGATGCTGCTTTAAGCCAAATTCAAAAACAATTTGGTAAAGGTTCAGTAATGAAATTAGGAGAACATGAAATTCCTAAATTAGATTGTGTTTCTACAGGATGCTTAAGTTTAGATATTGCTTTAGGTATAGGTGGAGTGCCAAAGGGGAGAATAGTAGAAATATATGGACCAGAATCCTCAGGAAAAACTACAGTAGCCCTTCATATAATAGCAGAAGCTCAAAAAACTGGTGGAACAGCAGCCTTTATCGATGCAGAACACGCATTAGATCCTAATTATGCCCATGATTTAGGAGTAGATGTAGAAAATTTAATAGTTTCTCAACCAGATACAGGAGAGCAGGCTCTTGAAATAGCTGAGGCTTTGGTTAGGTCTGGAGCTGTAGACGTAATAGTAGTTGACTCTGTAGCAGCCCTTGTTCCAAGAGCTGAAATAGAAGGAGAAATGGGTGATTCTCACGTAGGACTTCAAGCTAGATTAATGTCACAAGCTTTAAGAAAACTAGCTGGTTCTATAAATAAGTCAAATTGTATAGCTATATTTATAAATCAGCTAAGAGAAAAAGTTGGAATAATGTTTGGAAATCCTGAGACTACACCTGGTGGAAGAGCATTAAAATTTTATTCTTCTGTCAGAATGGATGTAAGAAAAATAGACAACATAAAACAAGGAGAAGATGTTTTAGGTAACAGAACAAGAGTAAAAGTAGTTAAAAATAAAGTAGCTCCCCCTTTTAAAAAAGCTGAATTTGACATCATGTACGGTGTGGGCATATCTAGAGAGGGTAATGTTTTAGATATGGGAGTAGAAGAGGATATAGTAAACAAAAGTGGAGCATGGTTCTCTTATGGTGATACTCGTTTAGGTCAAGGAAGAGAAAACTCTAAACAGTTTTTAAAAGATAATCCTTCATTACTTTTGGAAATAGAAAATAAAGTACGAGAAAAAAATGGATTAAAATCTATTGAAAATAAAATAGATGCTAAAGATAAAGCTAAAGAAGAGAAAAAAGAAAAAAAATCAGATTTACAGTAATATATGAATTGAATAATTCTTATGATTTTGTAATCTTGACATATATATAAAAGTAATATAAAATAAATACAAATACTGGTTTATTATGTAT
This sequence comes from Haloimpatiens lingqiaonensis, assembly GCF_901447495.1. GTDB lineage: Bacteria > Bacillota > Clostridia > Clostridiales > Clostridiaceae > Haloimpatiens > Haloimpatiens lingqiaonensis. The sequence continues at coordinate 4,568 of NZ_CABDWS010000036.1, read as the reverse complement.
CAATAATTTTAGTAAATGAAACACCTTTTTAAAGCGTTCGTTTTGCTCCTTTTGACGGAAACCGAATAAGCAAGGGAGGTGTTGAAATGCCTATACAGTATACAATAATGGCAGTTATAGCTTTTCTACTTATAGCTTTTACTACTATAGTATATATAAGAAAAAATATTTCCAATGCTAACATAGCTAAAGCTGAGGAAAAAGGAAACAATATTATAGAAGAAGCTAAAAAAGAAGCAGAATCTGCTAAGAAAGAAGCCGTTTTAGAGGCTAAAGAAGAAGTCCACAAATTAAGAAATGACCTTGAAAAAGAATCAAGAGAAAGACGTAATGAAATCCAAAGACTAGAAAGAAGAAATCTTCAAAGAGAAGAATCTTTGGATAAGAAAAGTGAAATTTTAGAAAAGAAAGAAGAGACTATTAATAAGAGACATCAAGAGCTTGAAGAAATTCAACAAAAAGTTGAAGGTTTGTATCTAAGTCAAAAACAGGAGTTAGAGAGAATTTCTAATTTAACTTCTGATGAGGCTAAAGAATTATTATTAGATCAAACTAGAAAAGAGATAAGACATGATCTTGCAATGCTAATTAAGGAAGAGGAAACAAAAATAAAAGAAGAAGCCAACAAAAAAGCATGTGAAATTATAGCTTATGCTATTCAAAGATGTGCTGCGGATCATGTAGCTGAAACTACAGTACATGTAGTTGCTCTTCCTAATGATGAAATGAAGGGAAGAATTATTGGTAGAGAGGGAAGAAATATAAGAACTCTTGAAACCCTAACTGGTGTAGATCTTATAATAGATGATACTCCAGAAGCTGTTATTCTTTCTGCATTTGATCCTATAAGAAGAGAAGTAGCTAGAATTGCTCTTGAAAAGTTAATAGTTGATGGAAGAATTCATCCTGCAAGAATAGAAGAAATGGTAGAAAAAGCCAAAAAAGAAGTTGAAAACATAATTAGAGAAGAAGGGGAACAAGCTACATTTGAAACCGGTATACATGGACTTCACTCAGAACTTATTAAACTTCTAGGAAGATTAAAGTACAGAACAAGCTATGGACAAAATGTATTAAAGCATTCTATGGAAGTAGCTCATCTTGCTGGACTTATGGCTTCAGAACTTGGAATTGACCCTGCACTTGCTAAGAGAGCTGGATTACTTCATGATATAGGTAAAGCTGTTGACCACGAAGTAGAAGGTCCTCATGCTGCTATAGGAGCAGAAATTGCCAAGAAATATAAGGAATCTTCTGTAATAGTTAATGCTATAGAAGCTCATCATGGTGATGTAGAACCTCAATCTTTAGAGGCTGTACTTGTTCAAGCTGCTGACGCTATATCGGCTGCTCGACCTGGAGCAAGAAGAGAAACTTTAGAAGCTTACATTAAGAGATTAGAAAAATTAGAAGAAATAGCTAATGATTTTGAAGGGGTAGAAAAGTCATTTGCAATACAAGCTGGTAGAGAAATTAGAATAATGGTAAAACCAGATAGTATAGATGATTTTGCTACTGTTGAAATGGCTAGAAATTTAGCAAAAAGAATTGAAAACGAGTTAGAATATCCAGGACAAATAAAAATTAATGTTATAAGAGAAACAAGAGCGGTGGAATACGCTAAATAAAATTTAATGTGAAGGCCCTTTTAAAGTTTGTATTTTTTAAAACAAAATTTAAAAGGGTTTTTGATTTTTTTGTAGAATAGTATGATAAGAGTTATACTATAAGAGTTACATTAGGAGGTTTAAGATGGAAGTATTAAAGGTTTCAGCTAAATCAGTACCAAACAAAGTAGCAGGCGCATTAGCAGGAGTAATAAGAGAAAATAATGTTGCAGAAATACAAGCTATAGGGGCAGGTGCTATAAATCAAGCTATTAAATCTATTGCCATTGCAAGGGGATTTATGGCTCCAAGTGGTATAGATCTTGTTTGTATACCAGCTTTTACAGATATTAAAATTGAAAGTGAAGAGAGAACAGCAATAAAACTTATAGTTCAACCAAGATAATTGATATTATAACAAATGAAAATGTTTTCTTAGAACTTGTTTTTAGAATGTTTAAAAACAAGTTCTTTTAATTTAATGAAAAATATATTAAAATCTTATAGAACCCTTATTAATATTTTGAAAGGAGAAAATTATGAATTTAAACTTTAAAGAAATGATTAAACTAATTAGGCCAAAGCAATGGATAAAAAATTCTTTTGTATTTGCAGCAATAGTTTTCTCAGGCAATTTTGGTAATATGGACTTGCTTAAGAATAACATTATAACCTTTGTAATATTTTGTTTAACATCATCTTGTATTTATGTATTAAATGATATTATAGATATAGAGAAAGATAGATGTCATCCTGAAAAGAAGAATAGACCTTTAGCTAGTGGAAAAGTCACCAAAAATCAAGGTGTAGTGTTGGATATTTTATTATTAATATCAGTGATAGTGTTAGGATTAACTGTTGATTATAAAATATTTATGATAAGTTTGGCGTATATAATATTAAACATACTATACACATTCAAATTAAAAAATGTCGTTATAATTGATGTTATGGTTATTACATTAGGTTTTGTTTTAAGAGTAGAAAGTGGTAGTGTAGCTACTAATGTTGTTTTATCTCCTTGGCTTATTTTATGTACGGTTTTATTATCTTTATTTTTAGCTTTAAATAAAAGAAAAAGTGAAATTAAAATGCTAAAGGATAGTAGTACAAAACATAGAGCTATTTTAAAAGATTATTCTATAGAATTCATAGACAACATGCTAGGCATAATAACACCATCTATTTTCATTGCTTACTGCTTATATACATTTAATTCTGTGCAAAGCAGAACAATGATGATTACTATAGCATTTGTTTTATATGGAGTGTTTAGGTATCAATATCTTATGGAAAAAGCTAATATAGGATCTAAACCAGAAGATGTATTTACAAAAGATATACCATTTTTAATAAATATAATATTATGGGGAATCAGTATACTTACAATAATATATTTTAAGCTATAAAATAAGTGAAAGAATCAAAGAAAATTATGAGGAGTTATGTTATGTTAGAAAAAAGCTACAAGAAAAATTATTATTTTGCCATAGGGATCTTTATACTTATTAATATACTATGGATATGCACAGTGAATACCCAACCTTTTTCGGATTTTCAATACTATCATGAGCTAGCAAAACAAATAGCTCTTGGAGGTATTTGGGGAAATACCTATACATCCATTGGATATTCAATATTTTAGCTGCTTTTTATAAAATATTCGGAGCTAATATATTAGTTGGAAAAATAGTGAATTTAATATTAAGTTTATTATCTATAATTTTATTTAAAAAAATATTAGAATTTACTTCTATGGAGGAGAAAAGTAAATTTATAGTTTTTATATTGTTTGCTTTTTTCCCAAGTACAATATTCTACAATACTATTTTAGGAAGTGAAGTACTCTTTACATTTTTAATGCTACTAGTAACATACTTGTTTTTTAAAGAAAATTTTAAGTTTAAATATATTTATATAGGCATATTAGTAGGAATAAATACAATGGTTAAACCTTTTTTTATTGTATACTTCTTTGCTATATTTTTATATAAGATAATATTTAAAGAAAATATATTAAAAACCATAAAAGAATCTTTTTCCATACTTTTAATTGCTTTATTAGTTTTATCCCCTTGGGCATATAGAAATACAAAATATAATGGTGAATTTACTTTTGTATCAAATAACGGTGGAATTGTTCTTTATATAAATAACAATTCTCAAAATAAACTTGGAAGATGGATGCCTGCAAAAGAAGTGGAAAATTCCATAGTAAATAAAGAAGAATATAAAAATGCAAATATGACTGCACAAAATAAAATGCTTAAAAATGCAGCTAAGGAATGGATAAAGAATCATCCAAAGGAATTTACTATTTTAGGTCTTAAGAGACTAGGAAACACTTATTTTGTAGGAGATGATTTAGCTTACAGTCTTCAAGGCGTTAATTTAAATGAAAGTACTAAATTTAAAATGTATTACGCTTATGGAACATTTAGGGCTATTTTCTTACTTATAGCACTATGTTATATAGTTTATTATAGTATATACATTATCTACTGTTTACTAAAGAAAAGAGTAGATAAATTAGATAACCTTACTGTTTACCTTTGTATTTTATTTTACATGTTTACCTGTGTTTATTTTGTAACAGAAGGACAAGCTAGATATTCATTCCCTATGATATTTATTTTCTGTTACACTTTTTATAAATTTATAGTTATGATAAAAAATAAACAGATCTCTTAGCTTCAGATGGAGTTTTTACTCCAACTAAAGGTTAGAGATCGTTATCTAGGGACGTAGCTGCCGTTATCTCCCACTTTGTTAGAAGTGGGAGTGTTACGGCAGCTACGTCTCTGGATAAATTAAAGCTTAAAAAAATTAAACTTAAATAAGCAATTTGGTAATATGTCAAGAACAAAATAAAAGAAAAATGAAATGATTTCTTTAAAAAAGGGTAACCTTAACAAGCATACAGTCCAATAAGAATGTATGTTTGTATAATTATGAAATTTA
>NZ_CABDWS010000035.1 GCF_901447495.1 Haloimpatiens lingqiaonensis | reverse complement strand
TTTCTTAAATCCGTATAACCGCAGGCAAGATAGACTTTTTCTACCTTATCTATATTTAACATTTTAGAATTAACTCCTTAATTATTGCTGTTATTAAAGTAGCTTCGCTAACAGGAATAAGGATATTAGCATTGCCTACATTAATTTTTACTTCTTTTAATGTAGATTTATTTTCTTTAGTATTATCAACTTTACTATTCAAAGAAATAGCCTGAAAAACAGGTTCTTTACTTTCAATTGCCTTTTCTACTCTTTTTTTATGGTAATAAAATTGACTCTTATTAAGGTTATTCTCAGCACAGAAATCTTTCACTGTTATTGTATCTTTAACAGAGTTAAATTTATTTAAATATTCCTCCCAAGCATCATTATCTAATTTTTTATACATAAGTAAACCTCCCATTGATAATCTTTTACTTAAGTTTATCAATGAGAGGGTATGTTTTCTAGATACTTAATTTTTGACGCTTACTTTTAAGGGTAGAATCTATGCCTGTATTTTTACAGCATATTTATCACTATCGTTTCCTATCTTAACTCATGTTTCCAACCATTCTGTTCAAAAGTTTCACTTATAAAATATTCATTTAATGTTTGGCTTAACATAACATCTAACATTTTATCGAATCCATGTGCCAAATCTAGACTATAAACAGATTTTTTATCTACCCAGTGTACATCTCCCTCTTCTCCATTTTCTAAAAGCTCACCAGAAAAAGTTTGTGTCTTAAATAATAAAACTATATATCTTTTATTTTTATCCTTTTCGTACCAATCTTTTATTCCACATAGTTTAATATTATCAATATCTAAATTAGTTTCTTCCTTTACCTCTCTTATTACAGACTCAACTATGGACTCACCTTTTTCAACGTGGCCTCCCGGAAAGGCAATGCCTGTCCAATTTCCTTTCTTACGATTTTGAACTAGCACCTTTCCATTTTTACTATCCTCTATCATACACATATTGGTAAGTTCAGCAATTTCCATTTTATACTTCCTTCCGTAAATCTATTCTTGCATACTTTTATTAAATTTATATTTCAATTTTATAAATTCATTAGATGCCTCTAAAAATATATCTAAATATAACATATTTGAATGGCAAAACTTTACTATATCTTTTTCTGCAATATCTCTTTTATAATAATCATGAGTAAATCTATTTCTTAAAACTATACATTTAACCATAAAATCACAAAGAAATTCATCCATTAATCCAAAGTTTGAAGCAGTTTTAATAAGTTCCACTCCACTTAATCTTGGATTGTATCTATCATTAATTACTAAATAAGTTTCACATATATCTATTATATATTCTGTAAAATCAGAAAAATATCCAGTCATTCCTCTGGCTACTATATCATTAGGCATTTCACAATAAAGTTTTACTGCTTTTCTAATTTTCATTAGAAAATCGTATGCACTGTTAAACTTATCATTTAATCTTTCTTTTTTATACCTATAATAAACCATACTTTGATTCCCAATCCTTTCTAACTAAATCTATAAGATTTTCATTAACTCTATTAAATTTACTGATATACAATAAAAAATCATAATGTAAATCCATATCAAAAATTATTTTATCCTTAAAATCTATATAAATATCCGCAAATACTGTATCAAAATCTCTTAAAGATATAAAAGTAAAGTGAATATTATCGTAGTTAAAATAATTTGAAATTAGGTTATTGTAATATTTTTCTATTTTATATTCTATATCAAAATCCAACTGTTTAACTAATACCAATATATCAATATCACTCTTACCTTCAATCCAAAACTTAGTATTATAGCTACCAAATAACGTTAAAGATATTACATTTTCATCATATCTACTTAATGGACAGGCTGATAATAATTTATTACTTTTTACATCATATAATTGTTCATTCACCACTAATCACTCCCTCCATTTTATATACTACATATTTATTTTAACATATTTAAGTTTCTTTAAACATTCCTTAGCAAATTATCTATTATTCTTGTTGTCTTATCAACAAATTCATCCATTTCATCTTCTGTTAAATAAATAAAATTATCTTTACTTTCCTCATTCTCACCTAAATAAAACTCAGTTATATATTTTACTTGTTTTTCAAAAGCTCCCTTTGGAAAATAATCTAAGTAATCAGGTCCAATATTCCCCACTATGAAAGCCTTTTGTTCGAAATTATATCCTTTTTTCAAAATATTTTCTGCTACTCTTAGATGCGCAATCCAAGTTGCCATTGAAATCACCCCATTTTAAAAATTGTGTCGATATATTGTTTTATATTGTGCATTCCAATACTAAATTCATTTTATTCATTCTATCATCTTTTACTTGCGGTTTAGAATCACAATACCACTTATATGTTTTTTTCATGCCTTCAAATAGATTAACTTTTGGTACGTATAGCCCATGATTTTGTAATTTTTTTGTATCTAATAAATAAGTTACATTTCTGAAAGGGAAAAATTCTCTTACATTTATATCTAATATGTCTAATTTTTTATCGTCCACTTTTATTATATTTACTGTTTTGCCCACCACTTTCATTGCAGTTTCAACTAATTGCTGCCATGTTACAAATTCAGGATGTGTTACATTATATGCTTGTCCTATAGCCTCGTCTACATGTACGGCACTTTCAAATATCTTAACTAAATCATCAATATGTATAAATTGAGTTTTCTTATTACCATCAGGTATTGGAATATCTAATCCCCTACTTATCCTATCAAATAAATAAATCTCCCTGTATAAATTATTTCCATCTCCATATATATAAGTAGGTCTGAATATAGTTACAGGAAAACCTTCAGCTTCATATAGATTAAATAAATAGTCTTCAGCCTTATTCTTATTCAATCCATACTTTCCCCAGTTTGCATTTTCACCTCGAGTAAATTCTTCTGTAACTACTTCATGTGAAGGTATATACACAGATCCTGAACTGCAGAATATATATCTTTTTAAGTTTTCCCTATTTAAAACCTTAGTTAAATTTTCCACATCTTCTTTTGTATATGCAGATATATCAAAAACATAATCATATTTTTCCATTAAAATATTTGCTTTTAAATCTTCAATGGACCTTCTATCCCCTTGTAAATGTCTCCTAGCCCCATCATATTCAATAGGCTTAACACCTCTTGTAAATATATCTACCGTATATCCCTTTCTAATTAAATACTTTGCCACTGAACTACTTACAAACTGAGTTCCACCCATAACTAAAACCTTCATTTTTAATCCCCCATATTATTAAAATTCTCCTTCATTTACTATTTATGTAATTTTATTCCTGGTACCTTCTCAAATAAAATAGAAATCATTTTAATTTTATCTTTCTCAACGGTTTCTGCTAAATGCCCAGATAAAGATTTAAATTGTTAAGGTAATACATAATATAAGAAAGTTGTGAAGTAACAATTTGGAGAAATAAGGTGCATAATATTCTTCACTTGTAACTTATATTTGTATATAAAAACTCCAAAACCTTTAGATGCGTAAACTTAAACTTTCATTGACTTAAAATTTCAAATAACGTTTTTTATGCCCGACGTGTCTGAAATAAGCGGCAGCCGTATTGAAGATATGCGTGCTGGTTTACCTCAAAGAATTGAGCCTACCAGCACAAACGGGCATATGGTGTTAGGCGACGGATCATGACCCCTTGCTTGAAGCTCAACACAGATATCGAGCCCTTTTATCACACAGAAAATATAAGGAATGCAAAGTAAAATAACTTCTAACTATGCTTATTGGTGGAAACTGTATCAATTAAATTCAAAAACAAATTCACATGGTTTTTCACCTCGGCTGTTAATCGGAGACGAAATAATTTCCTTTGTTTTCAGTTTAACATCTAACATTAATTGTAAATGGCGGCGAAATGACCCCGCACAACATAAACAGTATGATAAAGGCATGTCACGGTCAACAGAATTGCTTTTTGATAGAGCAAGATCTGAAACTTTCACACCTTTACAAACGGTGGCTGAGCAAACGCACGAATACTTATCATTGTTTTTATAAACCAGTACCGCAGTTAATGTACCGTCATTATTTAAGGCGATACTTTCGGAAAGAAAAATCTTACTATTGAGATAGAGTATTTTCTCATTTATAGATTTGCCGGTCAATTCTTTACCGATTTTTTCACATTTTTTCAGATATTCTTTGCCGCCCAGACAGGCACAAGAATCCAAACTTTCATACATTATAATAGAATCAAGTAAAGTTTCCATCCGTGTAATGACTTCTACTAAATCCCCGTTTCCTATAATTTCCTTTATAAGTTTTTTGTCAATATTATTTTGCTCTAATCGTTTTTTAATTCCATAAACTCTTGCCACTTTATTTACCCCCCTGCATTACATAAATAATCTTTAATCCCCATTTTTCTAACAAATATGCATTGATTTAACTCCAACGTCTTACCCTAATAAATCTGGGTATGTACGCCCGACCTCCTCATGGTATGTCGCTTAACTCTAAAAATTTACGACATTACTTCTTAAATTTTTCTTTTATATTTTACGTAATATTTAATAATTGTGAGCTTTATATGTTTTAGTAGCTTACATTACCTAATAAGAGAACTTACCCATTTACACCCTTCATTAACAAAAGTCTTACTTGGATTTGTTTGAGGAATATGTTCAAAAACAAAGGTAACATCTTTACATTGCGCTAAAAAACTTATACTTACATATACATACTCCAGAATCCTATTTCCTTGAAACCTATACTTTTATATATAGCTCCTGCAGCAGGATTTTTATAAAATAGACATGGAGTTTTTCCCTGTTTAAGTAAGTCTTCACATATGACTTTCACACAAGCAGATGCAAACCCTTTTTTTCTATATTTACTGTCAGTCATAACACTAACCACCATTGCTGACATACTGTTTTCTGCAGATGTTTGGGCATGTGATACTATATTACCATCAACTTCAACATAATATTCATGAGCTGTGCCAGCTTTAAAATCATTTAAAATAATTTCCTTAAAATCATGACTGCCATGAGAAAATTCTTTAATTTTTTCTCTCAATTCAGCTATACGTCCAATGTCTTCAACACTTGCCTTTTTTACATCGATTTCTCTATCTACTTTAAATGATTCATTTATTTCCTTTAACACAGCAAAATAATGTAGTTCCGATTCATTAAATTCTGATGATGTTTTCTCAAATTTTGATACTAAATTTGTTTTTCCAGATAGCATTTCCACCTTACCCTGATTTTTCATTATATTTACAAATCCATTTACATCAAATTCATTTTTCGCATACAAATTGAAAATACTAAAATATCTAACTAAAACAGCTATTAAAACACCCTTTCTATCAAATTCACCAAAATATTCAAGAAAATTTTGATTATATCCAAAGTTTTCTATATCTCCAATTATATAAAGATTAAACTCTGGCTCCTTCATAATTAATTTCATAAGCTCCTTATTATCTTCTTGAGTTAATTTTCGTATCATAATTATAGCCTCCCCATACCTCTTTTATTTTCTTACTTCTACATATATTTCTAAAACTTTACTGTAATATTTATTGTAATTATAAATCATTACGTCACGTAATGGGCAAGGCATTAATTAAATTTATTTATCTTTCCTCTTTATTTATAAGTCTTATTAAATTGCTTTTATGTCTAAATATCATCAAAATACAAGCTACTGTAGTAGAAATTATGACTTCAATAGGTAACTTCATAATAATACAAATTATTGGTATAGTTACCCCTAAAGCAATTGATCTAATGGACACTATATCTGTGAATGACCTGAATATGAAATGAACTGCAACTCCAATTAATGTTGCAGCAGGTGCAAGTAAAATAAATGCTCCAATAGTTGTATTTACACCCTTGCCGCCATTAAATTTAAGAAATGGAGTATAATCATGACCTAAAATTACTACTATAGCTATAATAGATAGATAAGCATTGTTTGATATTGGTAGCTTTATCATCTTTATCAAATTTATTGCTAAAAACACAGGAACTACTCCCTTTAAAATATCTATTATTTGAGTAATAATGGATATCTTAGCTCCTACAATTCTTTTTACATTTGTTGAACCAATATTTCCACTATCTTTAGTCCTAATATCGATTCCACATATTTTTTTGGTAATCAAATATCCTGTTGGTATGGAACCACATATAAAAGCTATTACAATGGTGATTATAATTATAAAATTCATTTGCTTCATCCTTATCTACTATATTTTATATTTTTATAACACAGTTAAAAATTTTCTTTTACCTTTTATACTATTGACTTAATGAATTTTTCATCTAATCAATGTCTCACATAATATATTCTCATACAACTTCACCACGTATCACTACCCTGCCATTGTCTGGGCACTTCATTTCAAACTTTTTTTCTTTAGTATCACCATAATCTAGTACTCCTCCATTTAAAAGAACATATACGCTTGGATAAATATTATTCCATAGCTCATGACATATAGGTGGACAAATATCTCCTACAATAAAAGAATCATTTTCTTTGTGATATCCGCACCTACAATTGCTTTTCATGATTGTTAGTTTTACTTTAGACATTTCCATACCCCCCACGCTAAATACATATTACAATAATTAGAATTTATATAATAGATATTACATAACGATATTCATTTAATGTTTTACCTATGGTAATTTTTTTAATTGTGCCATCATGCTTAAACCCCATTTTTTCATAGAAATTTCTTGCATTTATATTCCTCTCAAGAACCCATAAGGCAATTTTTTTATAATTTCTTCTCTTTAATTCATTCAATCCCCAATTCATTAATTCAAAGCCTATACCCATATTCCAATACTCTGGCAATAAATATATACCCCATATTTCACCCCAGAATTCTTCTTTGTCTTCGTCTCTACATTTTCCAATACATATTAATCCAACTGCTTTGTCATCTTTAAAAATTATAGCATCTTCTTCCCATCCTTCTGTTAATGCCTTTTCAAAATATTTTTGTCTTTTTTCAGCAGTAATATTATTTAATACTTCATCTGGTACTACACCTTTGTATGCTACTTTCCATGATTCTGAATGGATCTGTCCTAATATTTTTGCATCATCTACATCAGCATAACGAACGTTATACATAAAATCCCCCTTTAACTACACAAACCACCGTTATTGCACAGTTTCATCTCTCATTTCTCATATTTTCATTACAATCTATTATCTTTACTCTATATTCTCTTATTGCTTTTTTTAAATCACGCTTTATCTTCAATAATTCAAAACTTCTATATATTAACTTGTAAAATAATTATAACATACAAATATATACCATTTCTATATTTAACCATTCTTCTTGATTCTTACTACATTTTATATAACAATTTAAAATTATCCACACTTAGGTAGCCTAAAATTGTTAGAATTGGTTAGGATCACAATTATATTCTTGCCAAACAACTTGGACTTAAAAAAAATAGCTCACTATTACAAATAATAAGCTATCTCTCCATTAATTAAGGCCTTCTCTTTTAAAAATATTGTTCTAACTCTTCTATTGAATTTAGGTCAAATATATCCGTTGCAATTATCTCTAATGTTTCTTCTGGAAGTGTTTTTATTTTTTCTTTATATTTATTAGGCATTCTCTTGAACTTTTTTATTAACATTTTAATTAAAAGTTCAGCTTTTCCCTCTTCTCTGCCTTCTTTTATCCCTTTTTCAATTCCTTCTTGTATTAAGCTCTTACCAAGTTCAGTCATTCTCAATTCCTCCTTTACTCTTTCTAAATCTTTTCCACTTAAAAATTTATTTGCAAAAGCGTATAGTATTGATTCTACATCATACTTATAGTCATTATGTACGTCTTTTATTACATGTATAGCATTAATTATCTTGTCTGCAGTACTAATTTTACCAACCATTATAGGAGTAAACGTCAAAGAAATCATCTCTTCTTTGGTAAGTTCCATTCCAGATTCTATTTTACCCACAATATCATTATATATCTTATCCCCATTTTTATCCGCCATAGATATTGAATTAATTTTATATCCATTTATCCCTGTTTGTAGAGTATCTTCTGGATTTTTTATGTTACTTGAATAAACAACATAGGTAACTACATCTTTTCCTGTTTGATGACTTAATAATGCTTCATATGCCCGAAATCTTCTTAAATCCGATTTTCCTTTATTTGTTGTTTGAAATTCAAAATGTATAAAAGAGTCATCTTCCATTAGAAAAGTATACTCCATAAACATATTTTTAGTTTGTAAAGTTACTAATTCAGTAGGGCCTAGTTCCTTTACTCTTTTATTAATTCCAAAAAATTTTAACCCCTCTTCTGCAAAAATATCCATTGCTCTTTTCATAATTAAATCTTCATAGTTTGTAGGCTTCATCAGTTCACCTTCCTAGATTCTTGTTATATCTATATTTTAATTCATAAATTGTAATAGTTCAAATAAAAGTACTACCCCCATAAAATATAGGCCTTATAAAGATGAATTTATGCTTATTAATATAGCAAATTCATTTTTAAAAATGGGGCTGCATGCTAAAAACTTAGCATCAACCCCTTCTTGACCATCCTATCTATCAATCATATAAATTACTAATTACATTTTAATATATCTTTTCTGCAATTTGCATAATAATTAATCCATTTTTATCTTGAGATTTAATATTAACTTTAACCTTGCCACTGTAACCCTTCTCAAAGTAACCTATAAGCGTATTTTTCTGCACTACTCCCCTTTTATCTTTATAGTAAATAATCATATGATTTTCACTAAAGTTTTCTTTTGGATTTACATTAATTTTATATGTTTTTCCAACTTGAATTTCTGGTAATTGTATATCCTTAACTATCCCTTCATAAGTTATAGTTAGTCCTTTTATATTTTCACTGGTATTATTTTTTATTTCAATGTCAAACCCACCATGCTTTTTTGCAAGCAATTTATAACTAGAAAAAACTAAAGCTATCAATAATAATGCTATTACTGCAATAATAACATTTCTTTTACTCAAAAATTTCACACCTCCTTTATATACATTAGATAAGTTCCTACTATAAGCACCTTTACTTTTTCTTTCATAAATACCATCTCCCCCACCCCATTATCCTAAAACTTATTTTTAACTTATAAGCCTAAAGTTAATATCTCCTCAAAGCTATCAATTACATAATCATATTCTTCAACATTGCCAAAGCCATACCTTGCATATACAAATGGAATTTCTGCTACCCTTGCTGAATCTGCATCCATAATGGTGTCTCCTACATAAACTGGACTTTTTAAATTATTTCTTTGTATTATAATTTTATTATTTTCTCCCTTAGGCAGTCCTGTTACTCCTGAACATTCAAAATCAGTAAAATACTTATCCAGTTTATGGGCTTTAAAAAAACATTGTATGTAACCGTCTTGGCAATTACTAACTATGAATAATCTGTATTTTTTAGATAACTTTTCAAGTGTTTCTTCTAATTTAGGAAATAGTTTTCCGCCATGTTGTTCCAAATAACCTTGTTCAGTTTCACAAAATTCTTTCATTAACTTCGCTTGAAAATTTTCATCTAGATCTGGAAATAATTTTTTACCTATTTCATTCATTTGAAGTCCCATACATTTTTCCATCTCAGTAGGCGTTACTACTTTTTCTAACTTTGGATACTTTGATAATACAGTTGCCCATGCTGCACAAATTCCTTCTATAGAACTCCACAGAGTTCCATCTAAATCAAAAATAAAACTGTCTATTTTCATTCTTTATCTTTAGTGAGAGTGTGTATAACAAGTGCTAAACCCTCACTAAATCCTCCTTTCTTTCTTATTATTCACTTTTTATTGTCTAATAAGTTATTTTTTTACTAAACATTTCTGCTAGTGAACCATCATCAGTTTTATATACCTTACAAGATACAAAACCGTTTTTTAGTAATATTTTTCTCGACCCAACATTATTAGGTTCTATTATTGCTGTAACCTTTTCAATACTCTTTGTTTCTTCAATCATATTTAATAAATTGTCTACAATCTCGCTTCCATAGCCTTTTCTCCAGTACTCAGGAAGCAGCATATATTCAATCTCCGCCTCTTTCAAATCGCTACTTATTGTACTAGCACACATACCTATAAAACTGTTAGCTGATGATTCAAAAACCTTGAAATTTCCAAAATCATCATGTGTTTTATTATTTTCTAATAAATACTTATAGTAATTTTTTGCTTCATCCATTGTAAATACTCTTCCCAAATTCATTACCATTACTTTTTCATTGAAAACTAACTTCGAAAAATATTGAAAGTCGTCTTCTGAAATAAATTTTTTGAAATATATTTTATTTGTCAATTTTATTCCCCCCTAACATAAATAGCCTTCGACTATTTCTAGCAATAAATTTTATACCTCTATTATACTCCTTAAAATATGAATTCACCTAATATTTCATGAATTGTTTTAAAAACCCACGTAAAAACACCGTATTATTCAAAATTAAATTCTACGGTGTTTTTTCTTTTTTCAGTTGTATTATATTATTTCATATTATATTGTTTAAATCTCTTTAGCACTCTTATATAGTGATTTGCCTCTCTAACTACATGATCTCCAAGTAACGGAAAGGCAATTGACTTGATATTGCACTGTATAAGTCCTTCAGTACCCTGCTTTTTAAAATCTCGAATACCAACAGTATTCTTAAGACTTCTATCAGTTACTAAAGGTAATAATCCCATATTTATAAATAGTTTTCTAGCCTCTTCTGTAAGCTCATCAAACCTTTCCCCAAAGTTATTTGCAGTATCAAATAGTTTAACTTCAGTTGGATCAAGTAGTCCTCGGATAAATTTTGAGTGTTCAGCCATAATTCTATTCCAAAAGGTTTCCTGATAAGCAACTTCTCTAGCTATATCAAACTCTTCTCTACCCTGAAGCTTTCTAAGCATTCTTAAATAAAATTTAGCTTCTCTTAAAATATGATCTATAAGCAGTGGATAATTTGTTGTAAACATCCTGCATGACAATACATTCTGAAGCACATTGGTTTTGAACGCTGCTATTTGCTCTGCAGCTCCCATAGCCCTATTATTTAAATTCTCTACCATTCTTACAGTATTCATTTTATATAATAATCACTATAAGGGAAGGTGTTGTTCTCTAATTTGTCAAAACCATTATTCTCCAAGGCTAAAACTCTTTCTCCATCGTCTTTAGTTGCTTTAATGATGATATTTTTAATATCAAAATCTGCATAAAAATTATCAGAAACCATTCTTAAAATTTCAGATAAAACTATTTCATTTTCAAGAGATGAAATAATGTCTATTCTTAATATACCAGTCTCACAAGCACCATCCCAAAATCTTGTTGTATTAGGAATAGGTGCTATTTCGATAGTACCTACTATCTTGTTTGTCTGCTTATGATTAATACTCCATCTTATATAAAATCTATCGTCAAATTCTTGCTTCCATCCATTAATACCCTTTATTACAGCGTCAATATTGCGTGTATCCCATATACCACCACAATTATCATTATTCATACGGTTTTTAGTAATCGGATCAGAATAGCACTCAAATAAGTCTATTGCGTCTTCCTCTTTAACTTTTGTAAATATTAAGTTATTGGTTTCATAAACTGGACACTTATCAAATGGATTAATATTACTCATTATTGAATACCGTTACCAAAACCTTATAAAACTTTATAAAAAGATTATATAAATATATAGTTTTGTTTCTTTCCTACTTCATAATGTTCGATTTTGCCCATTTTACAACCTCCTGCAAAGAGGTTAGATTGCAGCTACTTTCGTTTGTGTAACACTCTATAGGCTTTGATATACTTTACAAGTATATTGGGTTGTAACGATTACCCAGTTTAGTAAATCCTTTAGATGATTATACTAAACCATAGTCTGCAAGGTTGTATGAAGCATTTTTATCTCTATCACAAGTAAATCCACATTTGCATTTATAAACTCTATCTGAAAGCTTTAAGTCTTTCTTGATATTGCCACAATAACTGCATGTTTTACTTGAAGGATAAAATGTAGGTACTTGCACAAATTTAATACCATACTTTTCACATTTATATTTCATCTGATTGATAAAAATATTAAATCCTTGCTCTGCTATTGCCCTTGATAAGTGCTTATTCTTCATCATATTAGATACTTTTAAATCCTCCATAACTATTCTATATGGTTTGGCTTTCACCATTTTAGAAGTAGTTTGGTGTATATGGTTTAATCTAATATTTTTAAGTTTACTATGAAGTTTCTTAATCTTCTTTTCAAGTTTTGCAATGTTCTTGGTTTTTTGGTAACTCTCTCCTTTCCTATTCATAATATATTTTCTTGAACATTGTCTTTGAAGCCTTTTTAACTTTTTACTTAGTTTTTTAACTTTGTTTGTTTTATTAACATTCTTTGTGTCTAATTTATCTATATTTGTTATCGCTAATTTAGATATTCCTAAATCAATTCCTAAGCTAAAATCATTTAATTTAACAGTTTTAATAGTATCTTCAATACCTACTGAAAGTACCCATACTCTACTATTAAAATGTACTCTGGGATTTTTAAACTTTGTTACAGCAGTTAAATCTATATCATAATCTGATTTGTATTTAACTTTACCTATCTTTTCAAGATTAACAAAGTTATCTTGAAAATAAATTCTTTCATATCTGCTATAAAATCTAGGTTCTGATTTTTTCTTGCTTTTAAATTTAGGAAAGCCACTTCCATTAAAGAAATTAGTATATGCTTTATCTAAATCTCTAATACTCTCTTTAAGTGTTGCATTAGATACTTCATATAACCACTCATAACCTGCGGTATTCTTTAAAACAGTTAATTGTTTACCTAAATCTGTAACTGATAGTTTTTTACTATTAAGTTCATAGCTATCTATTTGTCTGGCTAACGCCCAATTATAAACAAATCTCATACAGCCTATATGCTTATGCATTAAAATTATTTGCTCTTGTGTTGGATATAGCCGTATATTTAATGCTTTTATCATGTTTTATCACCTCACTTTGCTATTTACATATCATTATGTTCAATAACTTATTTTTTATAATGTTTCGAGGTGATTCTACTAGATAATTTTGAAGCCTATTAAAAAATAATGGACTTTTATATAGTTTTATAGTCTTTCTTTAACTGTTAACAAGCCCCCATCTTTTTATATATAACTTCTCTATAATTATATAGCATATTGTTGTATAATTTCAGATATTTGGACAATTACACGTAATTTGATTCTCTAACTTTAAAATCCTTTAATTTCCTATGAAAAGCGTTAATGTGCTGTATATGATATTAGGATAAAGTTTATACTCATTTTGAGCTATCTTAATAGTATTGTCACTTTTAATATACTTAGAAAGTGCATCTTTAAGCTCTGGTTTATCATTCTTCAAATCAGGGGAATACAAAGCTACTTCATTTTCTGAAAGGCTAATTTCTTCCTTCCCTCCAAGTTTTAAAAGCTCATTATAATCTGTAATCCTCATAAATAAAATAGGTGTTTCCATATTAATAGGGCTTTTACTTTCATACCCTTTCATTTTTTCAAATATTACTTTATTGTTAATTTCTCCATTTTTATAATTATATAATTAATACTCTAAAAGTTTATCACTATATTTATTAAAATCAAAATTATTATCCATTTAACATCTGTAAAAACATTCATATCTAAATCTTCCCTTTCCACCCCAACCTTATTATGAATAAAAATCTTTGAGTTCTTTTTCAAAACATCAAAACATAGTTCCTCTAAATTTAGCTTCATGCATTAAATTACCATTTTCTCTTCCCGCACACCCAATTCAGTTTCAATACATTAATGAGTGTTTTAAAATTAAATAAAGTGAGAATGTGCTATTATTGAGCCTTAGCATTCTCACTTTATATGTTATTCTATAAATATTATGCATACATTAATTTCAAATTATCCCTTTACTTATAAAGCCTTCCAAGTGCATCTGCTGCCATTATAGCTGCGTATACATCATCCTCTGTAACCTTAAATGGCATGTTATGAATAGTTTCTCCTTCTGCGCAGGAAGCCTTTGCCACTTCTCTAATTTCTTCTTCCTTAACCTCTTTTATTCCCATATCCTCTAAAGTAACAGGAAGATCCAAATCAAGACATAGTCCTATAACTTCTTCTATTTCTTCCATTGAACTATTTTCTAAAACTAATTGAACTATTGTTCCAAATGCTACCTTTTCTCCATGATATAAATGGTGACACTGTGAAAGTACAGTAAATCCATTGTGGATCGCATGAGCTGCAGCTAATCCACCACTTTCAAATCCAATGCCACTTAAATAAGTATTAGCTTCTATTATATTTTCAACAGCTACAGTACAAACACCCTTTTCCACTGCTAACTTAGCCTTTAATCCATCTTCTAACAAAGTATTGTAGCAAAGCTCAGCCAATGCATAAGCTGCTTTTGTAATATTTCCTCCGGCCATATTTAATGCATTTGCTCTTAAACATGCTCTTGCTTCAAAATATGTAGCCAAAGCATCACCTATACCTGCTACTAATAATCTAGCAGGAGCTTTAGAAACTATCCCTGTATCTACTAAAACCAAATCAGGATTTTTAGGTAAAAGTAAATATTCACTGAATACTCCCTCATCTGTATATATAACTGATAAAGCACTACATGGAGCATCTGTTGAAGCTATAGTTGGTACTATAACTACTGGTATATTTTCATAATAAGCCACTGCTTTAGCAGTATCAAATATCTTTCCACCACCTATTCCAATAATAACATCAGAATTATTTTCCTTTACTCCCTGCCTTAATCTTTCTATTTCTCCTTTAGAACATTCACCGTTAAAAGATTCAAAAGCTAATTTCACATTTTCACCTTGAAAACTTTTTTCTACTACTGGTTTAGTTCTTTTAATTCCATTAGGGCTAGCAATTATGAAAAATGACTTTCCTAAGCTTTTAGCATGCTCTTTTATGTTACCTAATTCCCCTCTACCTTGAACATATTTTCCTGGTGCAATTATACTTCTTACCATATTATCACTCCCTAATTATTTTTATTTTCATTCCTTATTATGTGTCAAACTTATTTATGTAGTACAACTATATTATACCATACTTTGATAATGTTTTAACATTATTTTATACTCCCCTCCTGAAACTTCAATCTATTTAATATTCCATATTATATATTACTTTAAGAACTGAAAACAATTGTTCTTCTAATTTGTATGCCTCTAATTAGTGGCACTATTGCAATTAATCAAAAGTCTAACGATTAAATAACGTAAAGTAATATCAAAAAAAATTAATAGCAAAGTTAAGCACTATGGTAGTTGTGAATAACTTTGCTATTAATTTTTTTATTCAAAATATTTTCCTTGCTCCATAAGATTTATTCTATCTATTATTTTATTTTCCAATAAATTAAATATCTTCTCACCTTTCTCTTTAGAAGCCAGAGTTGCATCTCCTGTAATAGCATCTTGAAAAATAGTCTTTCCTCTTTCTTTAAATCTTACAGGATATAGTTGTTTATTAGGATTCTTTGTGGCTTTTGCCATTTGAACTAGACTTTCATTGTAATACAAAATAGCTGAGGTTTCATCTTCTCCCCCATGTCCTTGGCCCTCAGTTATAGTAAGTATATCTTTAGAAAAATCCATCCACCAATTTATAGTCATAACCACAGCACCCAAGTCCACTAGCTTTTCTGCTGCCAAACTAAGAGAAGTTATATTTCCTCCATGCCCATTTAAAAAAACTATATTTTTAAGTCCATTCTTATAAAAGCTTTTGCACACATGAAAAAGATATTCCGCCATTACTTCAGAAGGTACTGTAACTGTACCAGGATATATAGATAGGTCGTAACTTTGACCATATGGAATCTCCGGTGCAATCCAAACTCTATCTCCAATTTTTTTATTTATATTTTCACAAAATAACCTAGGTGAAAATATATCTGTTCCCAATGGAAGATGGTGCCCATGAGCTTCTACTGAACCTATAGGTATTATAACAGTATCTACCTTGCTAGAGATATCATTAAAATCATCAGAAGTATGTTCTACAATATACATAATAAAAATCCCCCTATAATTATTATCTTATAATTGAAATTTTTCATAAAGTATTTAGTAAAATATATTATATCATACAAATATTTTCCTAGCTTCATTAAGTCTCTGAAGTGCTGTTATAAACACTAATATAGAAAAAATATCTGTTATAATATTTAAATGACTTTGAAATATAATCATAAGGGAAAACATAATAAAGCCCTCAGTTCTTTCTGCTAATCCCGCTTGATAATAAAAAGATTTCATGCCTTTTTTTTCTGTCAAAGCGCCTACCGTTAAAAAAATTGTCATTGATAACAAAATACATATAGTTAAAATTAAAAGATGTAAAATACTTTTAGGCAATTTTATAGCTAAAGATAAAACTATGGACATTTCTACTAAACGGTCAAAGGTTATATCCATAAGCGTTCCCAAAGCTGTAGGTTTTTGCATTTTTCTTGCCATGGCCCCATCAACTGCATCCAAAAATCCTGAGAACCACAACACTCCAACAGCTATATAAGGCAAATCAAAGTATATAAATGCAACGGAACTGATTCCAACTAAAAAAGCAGTTACAGTAATAAAATTAGCAGTAAAATTCATATTTATAAAAATATTTGCAGTAAAATTTATTAATGGATTTACATATTTTCTTCCATAGGTATCTAACATAATTTATCTCTAGTAAGACGTAAATCTAAGGTTATAAAATTCTTACTAAATACTCCTTTCTTTCATATTCTCTCTTTCATATAGATTCTATTCCGCATACAATCTTGTAAATTCATTTGTTTTATTAAATAATATGCACGATTTATTCTCCTATAAAATCTATTTTATCTAAATTACATTTCACAATAACCCTATCTCCTGGAGAAAAATCCATATTTTCTTCATTAATTTGGATTACATATAAACTACACTTTAAGGATATATTTACTTCTAAATGCCAAAATCCTTGTATAAAAGTGGTATTCTTAACTTCTCCATGAATATAACTAAAATTATCATTATAACTCTTACTATTAGAGAAACCTTCTTTTAACTCCTTAATTACTTTACATCCTTCTGGCTTTATAGCTAAATATTTGTTTAAAGATGCCTCCTCAGTTTCTCCTGTTTTTTCAAATTTTAATGCTGTATTACATAAATTTTTGCGTAAATTATTTCTATATTTCATGCCAATATATAACTTAAAGCCTTCACCATAAAAATAATCTTCTTTTATATTACCAGTAAAAATATTTTTAATTCCTAAAAATCTGCTAACAAACATATTTTTAGGCTTCTCATATAATTCCTTTGGAGATCCTATTTGTACTATTTTACCCTCTTCCATAATTGCCATCCTGTGGAATAAAGAAAAGGCTTCTTCTTTATCATGAGTTACAAAAATTATAGTTATATTATATTTTTTCTGCAGTTCCTTTATAAAACCTCTCATCTCTTCTCTTAACTTTGGATCTAATGCACTAAATGGTTCATCCATTAGCAGTATATTGGGCTTGCATACTAAGGCTCTTGCTATAGCTCCCCTTTGCTGTTGTCCCCCACTTAATTCATTAGGATATCTTTTTTCTAATCCCTTTAAACCTACAATACTTAAAATTTTACTAACTTCCTCTTCTCTTTCCGTACCTTTAACCTTTCTCATTTTTAATCCAAAAGCCACGTTATCTTTTAATGTCATATGTGGGAAAAGCAAAGGTTCTTGAAAAACCATTCCTATATTTCGCTTTTCTGTAGTTACCATTGAAATATCTCTATTTTCTATGTATATATTTCCTTTATCCATCTCCAATAGTCCCGCTACCA
The DNA here is from genome assembly GCF_901447495.1 of Haloimpatiens lingqiaonensis. Taxonomy (GTDB): domain Bacteria; phylum Bacillota; class Clostridia; order Clostridiales; family Clostridiaceae; genus Haloimpatiens; species Haloimpatiens lingqiaonensis. The sequence goes on along the minus strand of NZ_CABDWS010000035.1, from coordinate 14,277 downwards.
ACTTTAAAAGAGTACTTTTTCCACACCCAGATGGACCTAATAATCCAAAAAATTCTCCTTCTTCTATGATCAAATTAGGAATATGTAAATTAAATCCCTTTTCTTTAATCTTTAATTTTTCATGTGAATTATAATTTTTCTCTACGTTTATCAATTGAACTTTATTCATACTAAAACCCTTCTAAGTTATTTAAATTTTAATATAGTTTAATTGTATTATGATTCTCCTAAAGTTAAAAATCCAAACTTAAAAAGTAACATAGATACTTTAACTTATACATTAAAGCTTGGTGACACTTTATTTATGTTTCCATATTTAACATAATATTTACTTACGGTTTATTGTTTATAGTATCTTTTTATAAATGAATCCATAATCCATAAACATATCAAAGACACTAGTGCAAAAAGTATAGAATAGGCAGCTCCAATGCTTTGTTCTCCTCCACTTATAAAAGGAAACATAACTATACTGACAGTACTTATTTGTCCCCCGCCTATAAACATAGTACTTATATATTGATTTAATGATATAAGTATAGTTAAGCTTGAACCCGCCACAATTCCTGGCAATATAAAAGGGAGAGTAACATAAAAAAACTTTTTTAATGTGCCAGCTCCTAATACCTTTGCAGCTTCTTCCCATTTAAATCCTAAGTTTTTATAGCTTGTCTCTACTGCTCTAATCATATAAGGTAAAGTTGGAATAACGTGTGCTAGTACTATTCCTAAAATACTCTCAGTAAGTCCAAATTTAATAAAACTTTTATGCATTCCCACCAGTATGGTAAGTGGAGAAATTACTATAGGAATCATAAAAAATAACTCTAAAAAACCTTTACCCTTAAATTTGTACCTAGCTAAAGCATCTGCCGCCGGTATAGCAATAACTAAATTAATAATATTAACCATTACAGCTATTAAGAGACTATTTTTTATAGCTTCTACAGTTCCTTTAGACTCAAATAATATATATTTCCAAGCTCTAATACTAAATATCGTTGGCAATAAATCTGGCCATTTCCACTGAGAAGAAAAGCTCAAAATAAAAAGCAAAATTATAGGTATTACTCCTATTAATATAAAAAATAATAGAAAAAAATATAGAAAAAAAACTTGTACTTTTTTATTCATACTAACTTATTCCTTACATTTTAAAATTATTTTCTTCCTTATTCCTTAAAAAATAATACAAAATAGCTATAAATATTATAAATAAAAATATTATTATATTAGTAGCTAATGCCAATGGCCTATTAGAAAAATTGCCATTAACATACATCTCATAAGAATATACTCCTAAAGCCTTTGGATAAGAAACCCCCAATAAATATGGCACTTCAAAAGCAGAAAAACTAAAAGAAAATACTATAAACGCAGCTGAAGTAAGTGGAGATTTAAGCATTGGCAAAACTACTTCTTTAAAAAAATTAAATCTATTAGCCCCCAATGTACTGGCCACATACCACCAATTGTTTTCTACTTTTAAAAGTACAGGATACAACATAAGCACCATAAAAGGTGTTGTTTTCCATACATATGCTGTTATGATTCCTATGGATCTCTCATCATTAACCAGTATAGGAAATGCATTCATAGATTTTATTATTCCCAATCTATAACATATACTAGAAATCCATCCACTTTGGGACAACAATAAAAATATAGCATAAGCACCTATTAGATAAGAGAACAACATAGGTATTTGAAAAATTCTCCATAGTCCAGTAGCATGATTTTTTTTCTTAATTCTCATAAGAAATAAAATAAAAATGATTATTAATCCTAATATGGCAGCTATGACAGTACTTATTATGGATATTTTCAGGGTTAGAAAGGAACTTTTCCAAAAATCCTTTGAATGTAGCAGTTCCCTATAAAACCTAAAAGAAATAGCTTCACTGTCCTGTAAATATGAAACTCCTAAACTTCCAAGTACCCCTTCTATTAATCCTCCTAAAATTAAGGTGGAAGCCACTAAAAAAGCTGGCAAAACAAATATATAAGGTTTAATCCTTTGCCACATTATCCATCCAGCCCTTTTCTATTATTTCCACATAAGATGATGGAATTTCAGGCACTCTGTGTTTTTCTAACTCTTCTTGTGAAATAGTTCCTTCTCCATTTATCATAGATTTCAATTTTTCCTTTTGTTCCTTTGAAAGTTTCTCTGAACTTAAAACTGTTCCATCTCCCCAAACTTTAGGATCAACTTTTTCAAATTGAGCTTCTGGAGAAAGCATGAAATCAATTACCACCATAGCTGCTTCCTTATTAGGTGCATTAAATGGTATAGCTAAATAATGTGTATTAGAAAGAGTTCCTTTATCCAAAACGTAGGTTTTTGTACTCTTAGGGAAAGTACCTTTTCTAACTTTATTAGATGCATGAACTGGGTTATATGACATGGTCATCCAAACTTCACCCTTAGCATATAACTCATCTAATTTTCCAGAACTTTCTGGATAAGTTTTACCCTCTCTCCATAAATTAGGCTTAATTTCCTTTAAATAATTCCAAAGTGGTTTAGCATCCTCACTAAATTTTTTCTCATCTACATTACTTGGAAATTTACTATAATCATCAACAAGTCCTAGTAAACACTGACGTACAAAAGCACTGCCTGTAAAATCTGGTGGTGCTGGATAAGTAAATTTTCCTGGATTTTTCTTGACCCAATCCTTAAGTTCCTCCATAGATTTTGGCGGATTTTTTACCTTATCACTATCATATACTAAAACAAATTGAGCCTTCCCCCAAGGTGCCTCTAATCCATTGGTATCTTCACCAAAATCCTTTGTCATATCTTTAGCAGATTTATCTATGTATTTATTGTAATTAGGTAGTTTGTCTACAAAACTTCCCCATAAAAGAGAATTATCTTTAGCTAATTTAAAGTTTTCACCATTAATCCAACATACATCTATAGTTCCTTCTTTTTTATTAACTTGTTTTTCTGTCAAAAGTTTATTTATCATATCTTTAGCATCTTTAATTGGAACTCTTTTTAAGTCTATATTATATTTTTCTTTAACCTTTGGTGCTATAAAAGAATCCATATATTTATTTACTTCTTCACTTCCGCCCCACATATATATGTTAACTTTCTTTTCCTTGCTATTTTTTAAAATAGTTTCCCAATTGTTTTTTCCTAAATTTGAATTTTCCTTTTTACTTTCTTTACCACAAGCAACTAAGTATACCGATAAAATTCCTACCATTATTAATATAAGCATCTTTTTGAATATTTTTTTCATATGAATTGCTCCTTTCAAATGTAATTACAATAAAAATAGCTTCATTCAATAAATGTTCAATATTTTAAAAACTAAGTATTTAATTTATCATTCTTCTCTAATCTCTTTTAAATTTTTAAAAGAGAATTTTTTCTTTAATAAAAATGATGCCAAAAATAATAAAATTAAAAGGCAAATAGACACATAAAAAGATTTTGAACCTATATTAGCAGATTTATCTCCCAAATTTGTATAAACCACTATACCTGGTATGGTTCCTATAAGTGTAGCAAATATAAAATCCTTATATCTTATATTTGAACATCCTGCGCTATAACTTACAATATCAAAAGGGAATAGTGGTATCATTCTAAGAAGTAATACAACTACAAATCCATTTTTTTCTAGAGACTTCTCAAAATGAGCTAATTTATGACTAGTTAATTTCTTTACAAAATCCCTTCCCAAAAATCTTGCTATATAAAAAGATAACGTTCCACCCAATACCGCCCCTATAAGTGTATAAATACTTCCTTTTATAAGTCCAAAAGCAAGTCCCCCACCTATGGCCAAAACAGAATCAGGAAATAAAGTCAGCGGAACTAAAGTAAACATTATTATGTACACTACTGAAGCCCAAATCCCATAATTACCTAAATACTCCTTCAATTCCTTGGGAGAAAAATTCTTAAATACATTCCATTTGTTCAAAAAGTATATAGCTATTGCCAATATTGCAAAACTACAAATATACTTTAAAAACTTAATAGACTTTTTACTCATAAAATCACCCTTTTAAATTTATTATACTTATTTCATAGATGCTATAATTTTTTTTAACTTATATCTGTTAATCCATTTATTTATAGTTTTTATATCCTTTTGCTTAAAGATATTCTCTTCTATTACTTGCTCATTAAAAATCAAATCTAAAATATGTACAGATTCTTTTCCCGCCACATTCATTGCTTCCACACAAGATTGACAATAGGATACAATATAATCTCCCTCTGCCTCTGAAGCTCTTTTTTTCATTTGTGCCTTTGAAATATCACTATTAGTTACCCCAATCATACCACCAAAACCACAACAGGAAGTTTTATCCTTTGAAAATTTAAATTCCTTATTTTTAATTCCTATTTCATTTAATATGAATCTAACAGATTCATGTATTTCCTTTTCATCTCTTATAGAGCAAGGGTCATGCAATGAAAAAGTATAATTCAAATTACTATAGCTCCCCTTTACTTTCTCTGGAACGCCCTTTTCTGCCATAACGCTCCATAGAGATTTAACTTTTCCCCTCTTATAATTTTCGCTTAAAGTCTTATAGCAGTTTTCACAAGCCACTATCACCTCTGTAGCTCCCATTGCCTCTATATCCTGTTCCAATGAATTAAAATAATTTTCAAAACTCCTTACATCTCCCATATCATAAGTAGGCTTTCCACAGCACTTTAAGATAATGCCCATATCATTAAAATTATTCCTTAAATACTCATAAGTTTTCATAACTAACATAGGGCTATAAGACGCCAAACTACATCCAGGTAAAAAAACTTTTTTTACCTTTCCGTCATCTCTTTTACTTAAAGGCTGATGATTAGCTGTAAATATTTTTGAAAAACTGTTCTTTTGATGATATTTAACCACTCCATATCTCACTTTTTTTAAAGTTTCCGTATGATTTTTGGCTACATCTTTTCTCATGGAATAGAAAATTTTCTTAAAATCTATTCCTTTAGGGCAAACCTCACTACACCAATCACATAAAGCACAAGAGTATGGAAGTATCGCATCAAAATCTCCCTCTGCAAGTTCCTGCAATAATTTTTTAGGAGAATTACAAAAGTCATTTAGCATGGGACATTTAATCATACACTGCTTGCAATCTACACACTTTTCACCATATTCTTTTATAATTTCTTGCAATTCCTTTGGTATATACAACTTTTGTGATATATTATTTTTCTTCATAAATTCATTCCTTTAATTTAATTTTTATTTAATGCTTCTTTATTATTTTTTTCACTCCAAATTCTCTTAATTAAGTATATAAGTATTGTTAATGCAAATAAGATAAGAAGTCCAAATACTAATTTTTTTGTTCCTCCAACTAGCATACCTCCAACATAAGAATATACTATAGTTGCTGGTAGTTGCCCAATTCCTGTAGCCCAAAAGAATGACCAAAATCCCATAGATGTAAGACCGGCTGCATAGCTTACCACATCAAAGGATATAAATGGTAACAACCTAGCTATTAAAATTGCAAATTTACCATATCTTTCAAAAAAATTATCAATACTTTCTAAAGCAAATTTACTCGTTAGCTTTTCAACTACATCTCTTCCTAAAAATTTTGCAATATAAAAACATAATACTGCTCCTGCCATGGAACTTGTCCAAGATAATATAGCTCCCTGCCACCATCCAAACAATCCCGCATTAGCAAAAGTTATAATAAATGCTGGCAATGGTGCTGCTATGGATTGCAGCATCATCAAAAGGAATGATATAACTGGTGCCCATATTCCAAAAGATAATATATACTCCTTAGCCGCATCTACATTAAATTTACTCAAAACAGCTATCATTGAGTTTACGGTATTCTTCACCGGAGGAATTAATAAATAAATTCCTACAACAATGGCTACTATAGAAAGTTTTTTAACCATTGATTTTCTATCTTTTTTCAAAAAATTTCCCTCCTTGCCTGTATACTTTATACCCGTTAATAGTATATCATAAGTTATCTATTTAAATATTTTTATAGATATAATCTATTCATGGGCTATTTTCTATTATTTTTTTATATAGGGAGCTATTCATAGCAGCTATTTTCTCTTCTGGGCTAATATTTGTTTTTGACATAAAAAATATTCCCTTCTAAGTAAACAAGTTTTTATTATTTCACTTATCTACCTAGAAGGGAGCATATCACTTGGGCTTATAAGGGTACTTTCATAAACTCACTAGGTGAATAGCCTGTGTACTTTTTAAAAACATGAGAAAAATATCTGTAATCTGTATAACCTACTTTAGATGCCACCTCGGCTATCTTTGCCTCAGGCTCTGTTAAGTATTCCATGGCTTTACTTACCCTAAGTTTTGTTAAGTACTCCACAAAACTTACACCCATTACTTTCTTAATTTTTCTACTTAAATAACTTTCACTTAAATAAACTTTCGTCGCCACGTCGTTTAAAGAAATATTTTCATTATAGTGCTCCGTCATGTAGTCTAAGGCATCTTTTATTCCTGACTCCGCTATCTCTACCTTAACTTCCTTTATGGCATATAGTATTTCAAATATTAGCTTCTCAACCCATGCATACAATTCCTCAAGAGTATTAAGTTCTGTAGTTTTCTTGTAAACATTAAAATTTTCTCCTACTATATCTGCCATATTAATATTAAAATCCTTAAGACTCTCTAATGACTTTAGAATTAAATTTATACTTATTTGTTTTATGGTATCATCGCTTATCTTATTGCATTTAAATATATCATGATAAATGTATTTTAATCCATCCTTAACTCTCTTTTTATCACAAGCTTTTATGCTTAGTACAAGTTCTTTTTCCTTTTGATGTAAATTACCCCATTCTAACTTATCTTCATCACAAACTTCTTTACTCATATCTTTAAAATAAGTTATGCTGCCCTTACCGCTGTATAATCTGTTTTTTAAAGCCTTTTTTCCTTGACTATATATATTTTGTATGTCTTCAAAATTCATTATAGAGGAAACACCCATACTAATAGTTATATTACATCTAGATTTTACAATGCTTTGGATATTTTTCAGCTTATTTTGAATTTCCTTTTCACAACTAATATTATTACAACTTAATATCAATGCTAGCTTGTCCTCATGACATTCAATAACATAGTGTTCCTCCAAAAAGGATTTATTTACTGCCTCTCTAATTATTTGATTCTGCTCATAAATTAATTTCATATTATCCATTTCTAATATTTTCTCATAATTATCATTTTGAATAGAAACAATCAAAAGTTTTTGTAAGGATACATTGTGTCTTCTTATCTCTTCATAAATATTTTCATAACTTCCTATCTTACCTCTCATCATATCTAATAACATTTTTTCTTGTGTTATAGATACACTTTCTCTCGTCTTTACGCATTCATTAGCTGCTTTTTCTATAGCATTCAAAAATTCCTTTTCATCTATAGGCTTTAATAAAAAATCCATAGCATTAACTTTAACAGCACCTATTGCATAATTCAAATCGTCATAGCCAGTAATTACGATAAACTTGCTATTAGGCAAAATTTCTCTAATATTTTTAGCCATTTCTAATCCATTCATTTCCGGCATATTTATATCCGTTATAATTAAATCCGGTTTTTCAACCTTTGCCAGTTCTATTGCACCAAATGCATCCTCCGCTTCCCCAACTATAGTACAGCCATATTTCTCCCACTCAATGGTTCTTTTCATACCCTCTCTAGCTAAATACTCATCATCTACCACTATGACTTTAACCAAAAGTATATCCTCCTCAAACTACTAAATTTATACATGCAATGAACTTTACTATGTAATCTCAATGTGAACTCTCCCACCTATAGGAGATGGAATATTTTTTATCCGATGACTACCTGCCGTAGCACTCCCACTTCTAACAAAGTGGGAGATAACGGCAGCTACGTCCCTGGATAACGATCTCTAACCTTCAGTTGGAGTAAAAACTCCATCTGAAGCTAAAAGCTCTGTTTATATTAACGTTAAATTTTCTACATTACTCTTCACTGGCTTATATACTAAACATTACTCTACACTTTTACACTCCAGCAGGTATACTAATTCTAGATATAGTAAATCCTTCTTCACTAAGTAATGTTGCTCCATACTCATCTCCATATTGAATCTTTATTCTATTGTCCACATTACTTAAACCTATTTTTTCTCCTGAACTATTGCTATTTCCAACTCCAATGCCATCGTCTATAACATCAATATAAATTATATTTTCTTCTAAATATCCTTTTATAATAAGCTTGCCCTTACCTCTCTTTTGTTCCAAACCATGAGTTATAGCATTTTCCACCAATGGTTGAATTAAAAGCCTAAGAATATTTTGCTTATAAACATCCTCTTCTACTTCAATAAATACCTGAAATTTATCTCCATATCTAATTTTCTGTATGGTTAAATAATTATTAACCTGTTGCATCTCTTCTTCTATTGTTACTATATCACCTTTTTTACTAATACTATATCGTAAAAACTTTCCTAAACTTGTGACCATAGTGCTTACTCCTTGCAAATCTCCAAGCTTTGCCATCCAATTAATTGACTCCAATGTATTATATAAAAAATGAGGATTTACTTGAGCTTTAAGAGCCTTGAATTCTGCTTCCTTTAGCAAATACTGTTTAACATAAACTTCTTCTATTAACCTATTAATCTCCTTAAGCATATTGTTAAAGCTATTACCCATGTGAGCAATTTCATCCTCTGTATCAATAGAAAAATTCACGTTTCTATCGCCCTTTTCCACCCTATCCATTAAATCAGATAGTTCATTTATAGGCTTAGATATATTTTTAGACAACACAAAAGAAGTAATTATAGCTAGTACAGCAAATAAAATAAGCAATAACATGAAAGTAAATATAATGACTCTTTTATCTTTATATAATTGGCTTTGTGGAATTATTTCCACTATTTTAAGTCCTGTATCACTTAAAGTTGTAAAATAAGCAGTGTATTTTTTATTGTTTAAAGTACAAGGAAATTTTCCTTTATTATTCTTAAGCACTTCATCCAAGTACTCTTCATAAAAGTAAAATCCAGTTTTATTTTTGTTTATTTTATCCGTTATAATTTTTCCATCTCTGTCTAAAACAAAAATATTATTATCCTTATAAACTTTTAAGTATTTAAAAATATCATTAAAATAGTCATCATATAAGTCAACCACTACATATCCTATTTTTTCTCCACTTTCTATGTCCTTTATTTCCTTTCCTATAGCCATTACAATATCTTTTCTATCTTTTCCATCTACTCTTCTATGTACATATAAAAATTTTTCATTTTCTCTTTTATCAATTAATTTAAAAAAATCACTATTTAAGTTCTCATATATAGGAGGATAATAATCCGTAGTACTAAAATGGCTGTATCGGCTCATTCCAGTTATGTATATAGGCACGTCCCTTTTTTGTGTAGCTAATACCCCGCTAGTTATCCTATATATTTTCTGAATATCTGAAAATTTTTCTTCATAACTATTATAATCTTTTTTCTTTAAAATTTCTCTTACTTCTTTATTTTCTGATATATAATTGCTTATGCTTATAAAACTTCCTAGTGACGAATCTATAAGCTTACTTACTACCTCTAAATTTTCTTTTACCGAAATATCCAATTTACTAGTAATAGATTTACTAGTGTTGTGGTAGAAAAAAATAGTCATACTCAAAAGAGGCAATATTCCTACTAATAGGAATCCCCTAAACAACTTATCCTTAAAACTTCCTTTATGTTTATTTCTAAACCAAAGTCTATTTTTAAATGAAAAAATTTTTTTCATAAAACTCTCCTTTTTAGAATCTATACTAAATTTAAAATTTATATGAGAAAGTTGAGTTAATAAATATCAGATAAATTAATACAGCTCAATTGTATCACAATTGAGCTGTATTCGTTAAAATTATCGAATTTTATTATATTAAATTATTTTTCAAATGCTTAAATTTCTGTCAATTACCACCTAAACAAGCAACAGTGGCTTCCTTGTCACCATCCTATAAAACAATCGGCATATAGTTATTCAACTAAATTAACTTTTTCTATCCCTTCATAAACCGATAATTCTTGAATTATTTTGCTTATTTTAATATATCTAGGTACCAATACAGTATAAAGACTGCTTTTATATATATTATCATCATCTTCTAAAGAAAATTCAATGTTTTGTACTTTTATATTTTTATCTTCAAAATATCCTTCAATAATATATGTTAATTGCTTTTTATCAATATATTGAAGTTCAATTTTAACTAAATTCCCTTTCTCCATAAATCTAGCCTCAAATCTTTTAAGTGAAGCTAGTACCATAAAAACAGCAGCTGTTGATAGCAAAGTTAAAGTGTAGTATCCAAGGCCCACTGCTAATCCAATACATGCTACTACCCAAAGACTTGCCGCAGTAGTAAGCCCTTTAACAGACCCTTTTTCATGAATTATAGTACCTGCACCTAAAAAACCTATGCCACTTATAACTTGTGCCCCAAGCCTTCCAATATCAGCCTTCAAAGCAGATTGTAACTGTGGATGTGCTAATATTAATCTAGTAGTTTCTTCCACTGAATATAATTGAATCATAGAAATCACCGCAGCACCTACACAAACTAAAATGTGAGTTCTAAAGCCTGCTGGTCTATTCTTGAATTCTCTTTCATACCCAATTAATCCACCTACTATAACCGCAAGAGCAATCCTTAAAACCACCTCATGAATCAGCATATAGCCTTAGTTGCCCATAATCTATAAAAATATATAGACATTCTTTAATTCACCCTTCAATGTTTCTGAAATATTTCTGATCTGTCATACTTTTATAGATTTATTGCAACAACTCACCTCCTCCCATTAAATGTCCCATATTAAAATAATTTATAAATTGTATTTTTTAAGATTATAATTTTTACTTTTTACTATAAGCAAGTAATGTCTAAGAAAATAGTTGTTTCATATATAAGAAAAGTAAAATATATGACTTAATTCTTAATATAAACAAATAAGGCCCCTAGGACCTTATTTGCTTATCATCTAAATACCTAAACATAACCATGCAATAATAATTTTCAATTATTTATTAATTCCTTACTTCTTGCCTATTACTTTTTACCTCTTACTTTTTACCTCTTACTTTTTACTTATTACTTTTTACTTTTCACCTCTTACTTTTTACCTTGTATAATGTAGTCATAACATTCAATAGAAAACTATCTATATTACCTACGAACATTATAACTGATTTTTTTCTATTATTCGTAATTTTTTTACCCGATAGGGTGCATGTTTCTACTCTAACTTAGTTTTCTATTTTCCCTTAAAAGGAAACCAAATTAGTTAATATTGATGTATAATATCTCTTGAATAGAAGATAGATGGTTTTTACCTGGGAAGTGACTCTAGCGAGTCATTATTACCCGTAGAAGAGAGTATCATTCCATCAGTGAGAATTCTGTGTTTAGCTGGTTAGGTTTCCCTTCGGGAATTACCTGTGTCACAAACAAGGTTACAAAATTACTGATAGAAATGGAATATCTATTCTATCTCAAAAACAAAGGAGATAATATATATGAGTAAATTTTTTTATAGACCAACAGTTGGAATTGATGTATCAGCAGACTTCTCAGTAGTTGCCATACTAGCACCTAACGGTGAAATTTATAGAAAGCCTTTTAAGATTATGCATAGCAGAAATGGTTTTGATTACCTAGTAGATCAAATAAAAAAAGCGGAAGAAGAGTTTAACATGAAAACTGGTATTTTCATGGAATCTACTGGTGTATACCATCTTACTCTTTTCCACTTTCTTAAAGATACATTTGAAGTATGTATCCTTAATCCACTCATTACTAATTGTAACAAAAATAGTGGAATAAGAAAAGTGAAAAATGATAAAAAAGATGCATTAACCATTGCTACTATAGGTAAATTTCAAAATGTTAAATATTCTTCTGATTTTGATGTTGAAATCTACACTTTAAAGTCTCTTTGTAGAGATTACTATAAATTTACTGATAGTAAATCTGCATTTAAGAAAAAGCTTTCTACTGATTTAAGAGTTATATTTCCTAGTTATAGCACTGTCTTTTCGGACATTACTGGAAAAACATCAATAGCTATATTAAAAAAGTATTCTAGCCCTGAAGCAGTTTTAAATGCTGATAGAAATGAACTTATTAACCTCATTTCAACCAGTTCCAAAAGAGGGCTAGCACACAGTGAAAAAACTTATAAAAAGCTATATGCTGCTGCAGAGGACGCTGTTTACATTGGCCTTAAATCACCAAGTCTGTTTGTAAAAATAATTAATACTATCGCAGTAATAGAATCACTAGAAATCCAAATTGAAAATCTATTAACAGAAATTCATCTATTAATGCGTAGTAATGAAGTATCTGATGAATTTAAGAAAAATGTACAATTACTTTACTCAATACCAGGTGTTGGAGCACTAACTGCCATTACAATAATGAGTGAAATAGGCAATATTAAAGGCTTTGTTAAGCCTAAACACTTAGTTGCTTATTTTGGTTTAGATCCCTCTGTTAGCCAATCTGGTAAGTTTACTAGTGACAGAAATGCCATGTCTAAACGAGGTACCAGAATAGGCCGTAGAGCCTTATACGCTGTCGCGTTAGCATCCATACGTAAGAATAGAAAAGGTGAACCTATAAATAAAGTTCTACTAAATTTCTATAATGAGAATATGAAAGGTAAAAAGAAAAAAGTAGGCTTAGTTGCAATAATGCATAAGCTAATTAACTACATATTCTCTGTTCTTAAAAACCAAAAGGAGTATGAATTACGTGACCCCAAAATACATTCAAAAATGTATCTAAACAATAAATCAACCCGCGCAGCCTAACGGCTAAAACAATTAGGAGCCATTTTCCATTGTTCGTGTTTTTCAATGGACTTTTTGTTATGCCTATTTTTATTAATAAAAATTTTTATAAAAACTTATTGACTTTTACTAGCTGGTCTCTTACTTTTTACCTCTTACTTTTTACTTATTACTTTTTACTTTTCACCTCTTACTTTTTACCTCTCACTAATATTATATTATATGAACATTATATGGTGAGAAGCTTACTTTTACATTTTCCCCTTCATTGAAAATTTCTTTTACCTGAGGGTTGTTATGTTGAATTTTAACTTCTTCCTCTCCTACTTTAACCACATAATCTTGGTAAGAACCCATAAATGTTGATAGTGTAACTTTTCCTTCTAAAAATCCTTCTCTGCCTATTTCCACTGCCTCTGGTCTTAAAACCAATTTACAAGCACTGCCACCTTTTTTATCTCCCTTATAAGGTATGCTCATTTTTTTGCCGCAAATAGAAACTTCCGCTATGCCATTCTCTACACTATCTATTGTAGCACTTATAAAGTTTGCTGTACCAATGAAATCCGCAACAAATTCTGTTTTTGGTGTGTAATAAACCTCTTTAGGAGTTCCAACCTGCTCAATTATTCCTTTGTTCATTATAATGATTCTATCAGATAAGCTCATAGCTTCTGACTGATCGTGAGTAACATAAACTGCTGTAATACCAACCTTTTGTTGTATTTTTCTAATTTCTGTTCTCATATATACTCTAAGCTTTGCATCAAGGTTTGAAAGAGGTTCGTCAAATAGCAATACTCCTGGCTCCATAACTAGTGCACGAGCTAGCGCAACCCTTTGCTGCTGCCCTCCGGATAATTGGTTTGGATATCTATTTTCCATTCCCTTTAATCCCACTAGTTCAATAATATTATCTACTTTATTTTTTATTTCATCCTTACTTATTTTCTTTAACTTTAAACCATATGCTATATTATCATAAATATTGTAATGAGGGAAAAGGGCATAGCTTTGGAAAACCATAGCACTATCTCTTTTGTCTGGTGGAAGATCGTTTATCTTATCTCCCCCTAGATATATCTCTCCCATGGTTGGGATTTCAAATCCAGCTATCATTCTCAATGTAGTAGTCTTACCACATCCAGATGGTCCAAGTAAAGTTACAAATTCTCCTGGTCTAATGTCTACTGATATATTGTCAACAGCTTTAAATTCATTATTATTAGCCCCAATATATATTTTACTTAAATTTTTTATATTAACTCCTTTAGATCTTTTTTCCATAATATAATCCTCCTCGTATAATAAGTTTATAGCAGTCATTTAACTGACTATAAACTTATTTATTTTTATATTTTAGTATAGATAAGAAAGTATCTATGTTTTTCTGTGGGGATTCTCCCAATTCCATAGTTGCT